>DASPQU010000328.1:0-4296 GCA_035624805.1 Binataceae bacterium (SeqCode)
GGGCCCCTGGACGACGAGTTCGTCGCGCGAAGGAAGCGTTTTCAGATGGATTCGTGACGACTTGTAGGAACAGTGCTCCGACCACATCACCGAGAAGACGCCGAGTTCGGTAAACGTCGGCGTACGTCCGAGCAATTCTTCGATACGGCGGAATTCCCCGTCGCTGAGTCCGTGCGCGCGGGCCTGGTCCAAATCGACGCGGGGTTCGCCCTCGAGCGAAACCGGCCTGGAATCCATCGCAGCCGCCATCAACTCCGCGCCGCGGCAATCGACGCGGGCGCGCGCGAACGACTTTCCGACGATTTCAGAATTGATTCGAACAGCCGAAGCCCGTCTGCGCCGCCGAGCATCTCTTCGACCGCATGCTCCGGATGAGGCATCAGGCCGAAGACGTTGAATCGATTGTTGGCGACGCCGGCGATCGAGCGCATCGAGCCGTTGAGGTTCGCCGCATCGGTGGGCTCGCCGTGCTTATCGACGTAGCGCAGCACGACCTGCCCGCGCTCCTCCATCTGGAGCAGTTCACTTTCGGGCGCAACGTAGCGGCCTTCGCCGTGCTTGATGGGAATCTTGAGAACGTCGCCCTCGCGCAGCGCGCATGTAAACGGAGTGTTTGCGTTCTCGACGCGGACGTACACCGGCGAGCATATGAAGCTCAGCGTGCGATTTCTCACCAGCGCGCCGGGCAGCAGATGCGCTTCGCAGAGAATCTGAAAGCCGTTGCAGATTCCGAGTACGAGGCCGCCTTCAGCGGCGAGCTTCGCGACCGAGCGCATAACAGGCGAGAAGCGCGCGATCGCACCGCATCGCAGATAGTCGCCGTAGCTGAAGCCTCCGGGCAGCACGACGCACTCAGCGCCGTGGAGGCTCTCGTCCTTATGCCAGAGCGAGACGGCATCCTGGCCCATCACGTCACGCAGCGCGTAAAGGGCGTCGCGATCGTCGAGCGAGCCGGGAAAGCTGATGACGCCCCACTTCACGCGCCTTCAACCTCGAATCGATAGTCTTCGATGAGCGGATTGGCGAGAAGCTGCTCGCACATCTTAGATGCTGCCGCGCGCGCCTCGTCGGCGGAACGCGCCTCGACGTCGAGCGTGATGTAGCGTCCGATTCGGACGTTACCGACTCCGGTGAATCCGAGACTCGCGAGCGCGTGTTCGACCGCCCGCCCCTGCGGATCGAGGATTCCTTTTCGGGGAGTTACGAAAACCTTTACCTGCAATCTAGCACTCGCATCGCCGTGAGAATCGGTTCGAATCGTCAGGCTTCGACGCGCCTGAGCATCTCTTTGTAAGCGTCCTCGATTCCGCCGAGATCGCGCCGGAAGCGATCCTTGTCGAGCTTTTGGCGCGTGGTCTTGTCCCAGAATCTGCAAGTATCGGGGCAAATCTCGTCGCCGAGCAAAATGTTGCCGTGATGCTTGCCGAATTCGAGTTTAAAGTCGACCAGGATGACGTTGCGCTCGTCGAGGAAGTGCCGCAGCACCGCGTTGATGCGGAGCGCCAGGTCGGAGACCGTCTCGAGGTCGCCCTCGGTCGCCCATCCGAATTCGATCGCGTGCTGCGGATAGATAAGCGGATCGTCGAGCGGATCGGATTTGTAGTAGTACTCGACGATCGGGCGGCGCAGCTCTCTTCCTTCCTCGATACCGAGGCGCTTTGCAAGCGAGCCCGCGACGATATTTCGTACTACGGTTTCGACGGGAATGATCTGAAGCCGCCTGCACAACATCTCGCGGTCGTTGAGGCGACGGATGAAATGGGTCGGGATACCTTCGCGTTCGAGCAATCCGAAGAACAGCTCGGACATGCGATTGTTAATCACGCCCTTTTCTTCGATGGTGCCCTTTTTCCTGGCGTTGAACGCGGTTGCGTCGTCTTTGAAATAGGCAATGACCAAATCGGGATCGGAGGTCGCGTAGAGCTTCTTGGCCTTGCCCTCGTAAAACATTTCGCCTTTTTCGGGGGTTTTTTCCACGCTAATTCTCCGGCGGACTATTGGTGCTCAACCTCAACTACATTTTACACGAAAACACGCGGGACTTTGACGGCACTTATCCACAAACGCGCGCCATTATTCACACGCTTCGCCGTATCGGTGTTTATCGCGAGCGCGGGTGCGATCCGTCGGAGGGGGCGAATCTCTCGACGAGTTCCGATGCGAGGCCGACATAGTTGCGCGGCGAAAGTTCGCGCAGTCGCGTCTTGGCGCTTTGCTTGATCGGAAGCGAGTCGACGAAACGGTCGATAGCCGCGCGATCGACGCGCCGCCCGCGCGTTAGCTCCTTGAGGGTCTCGTAGGGACGCGGGAGAGCGTAGCGGCGCATCAGGGTTTGAATCGCCTCCGATACGACCTCCCACGCGTGCTCGGAATCGACGTCCTCGGCCAGGCGGCTCTGATCGACTTCGACCCGCGAGAGGCCGCGTTCCAGCGCCGCCAGCGCGATTATCACGTGGCCGAAAGCGGGGCCGAGCGCGCGCAGGGCTGTGCTGTCGGACAGATCGCGCTGCCATCGCGAGATGGGAAGCTTCTCGATCAGATGGCCGAACATCGCGTTCGCGATCCCGAAATTGCCCTCGGCATTTTCGAAATCGATCGGATTGATCTTGTGAGGCATCACCGACGATCCGGTTTCGCCCTCGACCGTGCGCTGGCGAAAATATCCAATCGCGATATACGCCCACATGTCGCGGCACAGCCCGAGCAGAATCGTATCGATCCGCGAAACCGTCGCGAGCATTTCGGCAATGAAATCGTGGCTCTCGATCTGCGTAGTGAGGGGATTCCAGGTCAGTCCCATTCCTTCGACGAACGCGCGCGACAGCGCAATCCAATCGACCTCGGGATAAGCGAACACGTGCGCGTTGAAGTTACCCACGGCGCCGTTGAATTTCCCCAGGTATTCCTGCCGACGCAAAATTTCGAGCTGACGTGCGAGGCGCCCGGCGAAAATCGCCATCTCCTTGCCGATCGTGGTGGGAGAGGCCTCCTGCCCGTGCGTGCGCGCGATCATCGGCGCAGCCTTGTATCGATGCGCCAGGTCGGCGAGCTTGCGGATTACCGAATCAATCCGGGGGATCAGTTCGTTATCGGCAAACTCTTTGAGAATCAGCGAGTACGCGAGATTGTTGATATCCTCGGAGGTGCATCCGAAATGCACCATCTCAAGCGGCAGATCCGGATCGATCGCGGGCAGCCGCTCCTTGATGAAATACTCGACCGCCTTGACGTCGTGATTGGTCTGGGCTTCGAGCGCTTTGACTCGGCGCGCATCCGCGGGAGAGAAACCGCTGTAAATTGCGCGAAGACTTCGCGCGGTCGCAGCAGACACGGGTTTGAGCGCGTCGATTTTCGGTTCCGCTGCGAGCGCCAGATACCATTCGATTTCGACGCGCACCCGATAGCGAATCAGCGCGAACTCGCTGAAATACTTCTCGAGAAAGCGCGTCCGCGAGCGATAGCGCCCGTCTACCGGGCCGACCGAAGTCAGAGCGGCTTCGTCGGCGGTCATCGCCTCGGAGGAACGGGGATCGCGCGCCCGTTCTCTTTTATCGGCGGCCCGTGTGGCCGAAGCCGCCCGCTCCACGCGTACTGTCTTCAAGTTCATCAACCTCCTGGATCTCGGCCCGTACCACGGGTGCGATCACCAGTTGTGCGATCCGATCGCCCGGACGTATTTCGATCGGCCGATCGCCAAGGTTTATCACTAGCACTTTGACCTCGCCGCGATAATCGGCATCGATCGTCCCCGGCGCGTTAATCAGAGTCAGGCCTTCGGAAATCGCGCGGCCGCTGCGCGGTCGGACCTGCCCTTCATATCCCTCGGGGATTTGGATCGCGACGCCGGTCGGGACGGCCTCGCGCCGCATCGGTTCGAGGAGAATCGGATGTTCGATATCGGCGGCTAAATCGAGTCCGGCGGCGTGTTCGGATTGGTAGGCAAACAGCGGAAGCTGGCTTCCGCGAAGTCGTTTCACTCTCACAACGGGCCGCATCGGAATTCGCGCTCGCGAGGATGGAATCGCGCGCGACACCGATACCTAAGAACAATTGTCGATGCGGCGCAACCGGGTGCGAATAGAGGGACAAGCGTCCCTGCCCGTCCCACAGAAGAAGCCCTCACCCGTGCCGCGCTATGCGCGTCACGCCCTCTCCCGCCACAAAGCGGGCGAGGGTTTCAGGCGGCTCGTGCGAAGATCAGTGGAAGAAACCCCCTCTCCCGTTCGGTGACGGGAGAGGTCAGGGTGAGGGCTCGGTGTCGCAAATGTCTCGCCCTGTTCCGTCCTGAAGGCACTT
>DASPQU010000329.1:0-2593 GCA_035624805.1 Binataceae bacterium (SeqCode)
GCAGCGAATTTATCCCGATCGCAGGATGAATTGACGGTATCACCTGCGAAACGTTACCCATGTCGGTTGAGGCCGCCGGCCCACCTTCGAAATCGATAAAGGTTCGCCCGAGAGATTGCGCATTGCGTCGATAGATCGTCGCCAACTCGATATCATCAACCATCTCAGCATAAGGCTTGTCGCCGCCATCGATTCGTATTGAGCATCCCGTCGCGATCGCGCCCGCTTCGAAGCATCGATGCACACGCGGAATCAGCGATTTGAGCTGCTCGATCGTCGTCGATCGCGCCATATACTTGGCCGCGCTAAGCGCAGGTATCACGTTGAACGCAGTGCCGGCTTTGGTGACGATGCCGTGGATGCGGTCCGTGCTGCGGATATGCTGACGCAACAATCCAATCGCGGTCTGCGCCACGACCATCGCATCGGCGGCGTTGATTCCCTGCTCCGGCGAAGCCGACGCGTGCGCCTCGCGACCTGTGTAAGTGATATCGAACATTGCTCCCGCGATGAGCGGGAACGTTGCGCGATCGATAGGCGCCGTATGCGCCATCATCGCGGCGTGTACACCGTCGAAAGCTCCCCGCTCCAGCATCAGCATCTTTCCCGCCGCGTTGCCGACTTCTTCGGCGGGAGTCCCGAGCAGGGTGACCGTAACACCGATATCGTCGGCGACGCGCGCCGCCGCGATTGCGGCTCCAACGCTCATCGCCGCGATTACATTATGGCCGCAAGCGTGTCCGATCTCCGGCAACGCGTCGTATTCAGCGCAAAATGCGATATTCAGAGGACCGGAGCCGGCTCGGGCAATCACCGCGGTCGGAAGATCGAATACTCCAAGTTGGACCCGAAATCCCGCGTCGGAAAGCGTCTCCGCAACCCATCGCGAGGCCTTCTCCTCCTCCCATCCCAGTTCAGGATGAGCGTGGATTCGATGACTCAAGTCAACCAGGGGATAACGGAAATGTTCGAGGCGCTCTCGGGCTCCCGCTTTGCAATCCATCAGTTATGAAACTCCTTGTTGCGGATCTTGCACAGCCTTCAACGGATCGTAGGTCGAGAGTTGCTGCGGGAATTATTTGTCGTGGTCGGGCGAGGAGCCTGTCTATTCCGCATCGATTCTTTTCTCGAATTTCCGGCTGAGGAGTAAAATATCAACTCCGGGAGCGCTGTGCCATGGACGACGCGGCTGACATTTTGCGTCAACGTTACGACGTTGCGATTGTTGGCGCCGGTGTGATCGGAAGCTCGCTCGCGATGGCACTGGGTGAGCGCAAACTGCGCTCGGTCGTGATCGATATCGATCAGAGCGGCCGATTCAGCTCCAGCGAACGCAACGCGGGCGGGGTTCGCGCGACATGGTGGCAACCCGTGAACATCGCGCTCAGCCGCGCATCGATTCGCTACTACGAATCCATCCGAAATGAAGTCGGCTTTCGTCAGAAGGGCTACCTGATTCTTTACGACGAGGCGCGATGGGAAACTGCGAAACGAATCCTGCCCATTCAGCGCGATCTGGACCATCCCATTGAACTGCTCGGCCCTTTTGAAGTGGCGCGGCGATTCCCTGAATTCGACAAACTCGCCGGCGTGGCGGGCGCGACGCTTTCGCGGCGCGACGGACTTATCAATCCCGACTTGTTGCGCAACCATTATCGCGAACGCGCCCGCAATCTGGGATCCGTACTTTTCGATCACAGCTATGTCTACGAAATTGAAACCGGACTGTCGGGGGTTCGCGTGCATTGCTGGCATTCAGACGCTGCACTCGATGATGAGCAGTTGTCGCGTATGCTCACACAAAGGGGCCGCGGTGAACCCGCGCAAGGTACGCTGGCGGAAATCAAAGCCGAAGCGCTTGCGATTACAGCAGGCGCCTGGGCGCCAAACGTTCTAAAGATGGTCGGTCTGACGAGTCCGACTTCCGCAGTCCGCCGTCAGATATGTATGACCGATTGCAGAGCGACGACGCTGGAAGCGTACGGAATGATTGTCGATACCTCGGGCGTCTATTTTCATAACGAGGGGTCGCACATCCTGACCGGGTACTCGCCGATGGATGAACCCGCCGGTTATAGATTCGATTACGAGGGTGAAGAGTTTTTTCAGCGCGAGATATGGCCGCGGATGTACGCGCGTGCGAGTTGTTTCGAGAGATTGCGCTACGTCAGCGGATGGGCCGGGCTGTACGAGATGTCGCCCGATCGCAGCGCGATTATCGGCCGCGCTGCAGATCGCATCTATGAAGCGCATTCATTTAGCGCTCATGGCGTGATGCAATCATACGCCGCGGGGCAGGCGCTCGCCGATCTGATCGCCACGGGTTCCTATGGCCGATTCGATGCGCGTGTTTTAGGCCGCGAGCGTTTCCAAACCGGCAGCCTCGTTTTCGAGGAGCTGCACTGGTAGCGATCGACCCCGCGCGATCAGAGTAATCGCCGAAACCCTAGCGATTATAAAACGTTTGCGCGATTGCCGCCGTATATCGCCCGATAGTGGCCGGATCCATTCCGATGATGGGCGGCCCAAGCGTCAGCGAATCCGCGTGCTTCCAAAGATTTTCGACGCGCTCGCGCGCCTGGCCCACAGTTCC
>DASPQU010000330.1:0-3749 GCA_035624805.1 Binataceae bacterium (SeqCode)
ATTGTCGCGAATGGAGTCGAAGTCTTTAAGATCGATTGAGATGTGATGCATCCCCTCGCCGTACCTGTCGATGAACTTGCCGACGAAATCGTAGCCGTGGCCGGGACCCGGGCTCTGCAGAAATTCGAGCTTGAATCCGCCGATATCGACGTTTGCGAGGATGAAATTCCCCTCGGAGTTGCTGAGATGCGGCTGATGAGTCAGCTTCGCTCCGAAGTAGCGCTCGAAGAACTGAATCGCCGCGCGGATATCCTTCACTGCGAGCGAAACATGATCGAAATGCGCAAGACCATCTCTGGGCGGAGGAACCAGATGCTCTTCGAAATTCGGCACCTCCCAGAATTGAATGAGCGCACCGAATGCGGCACGTGGCGAGATGAATGCGGTCGCGGACCCATCCGGGTACGTCATTTCGTCGACGACGCGGACACCGTCGCGCTTGAGCGTATCGACGATCGGTTTCAGACGATCGACCTCGATCGACAGGTGATGCAACCCTTCACCGTGACGTTCGATAAACTTTGTGACGAATCCGGGCTGCTCCGGCGGATCTTCGATCAATTCGATGGCGAATCCGCCCAGCCAGAAATCCTTCCAGAAAAAGCTTCCGCTCACCTGGTTGTCCTGACGCTTATCGTTGCGAAGCTGAATCGGGAAATAGCGCTGAAAAAAAGCGCAAGCCTGATCGATCGAGCGCACTGCGATCGATACATGATCGAATTTCATCCTTGCGCCTGGAATTCCGGCCATCTTGCAACCCGTTCTCCTGTGCTTTGATTGCGCAGCGCGAGACTCAAGCGCGGCGAAACGGAAACCAATCTTGCCACGCTTGCGCCGATGTAACTATACGGGACGTCCGATTGGCGAAAAGCGTTTCAGGAGCCGTCCGATGTTGCGAATTATCGTCGGCCATCCGTTGCGAATCTTTCCCGAATAGACGCCGATCGATTGCGACGCGCGCGATATCGTCGGTACGTCAAAGAAACTCCAGCCGCGCGTCAAGCGCCTTGCCGTCGAATTCAACAACTATATATCCGCCCCCCTTGAACGGACCCGCATTGAACACCTTCGTAACGCCGATAGTATCGACGCCCGCCGACTCGTGGATATGGCCGGAGATGCACGCCGCGGGCTGATGCTCCTCGATAAATTTGCGAGCCGCGATCGAACCGACTGCTTTGCCGCTCGCGATTCGATCGCACTTGGTGTCGAAAGGCGGCGTATGACACACCATCAACGCGGGGTTGCGTCCTGCCACTTCGTCGTAGCCCTTCTGGAGCGCGGCGTAAACTTCCTCCTCGGTAAACTCGCTGGGAGTCCTGAACGGGGTGACCGTCGAGCCGCCGCATCCGAAGATCGCAAGACCGTCGACCACGAGGCCGTGCCCGTGGAGCGCAATTCCTTCCTTCTCCAGGAACGGAAAAACTTCGGGCTGGTCGAGATTTCCCGGCATCGCGAGCACGCGTGAACACGCGGCGCGAACGTCGTCGAGGACCTTGCGCGCATCGTCGACGCCGCCGAAGTTGGTCAGGTCCCCCGATATGATAATGAGATCGGTATCGCGCAGGATGTCGCCCATCCGGGCGAGATTGCGCGTCGCCATATGAACGTCGCCAAAAGAAACGATCTTCATCGATGAATCAAGGCTAGCGAATTCCGCAGATCTGTCCTAGCGGCAAATCCTTGCGAGGATAGGCATCTTACAGGTCATTTTCGTGCCCCAGATGGCGCTTGAAAACATCGCGATCGTTCTCGTTCGACCGCTTAAGCCGGGCAATATCGGCTCGGTTGCGCGCGCCCTCAAGAACATGGGGTTGAGCGACCTCAGACTGGTTGCCCCTGAGGCGTCGCCGTCCGCTCAGGAAGCGCTCGCGATGGCGGTGCATGCTCGCGACGTACTCGAAAGCGCGCGCATCTATCCTAAACTCGCCGATGCGCTCTCCGATCGCACGCTGGTCGTCGGCACCACGTGTCGCGAGGGACTCTATCGCGCCGAGGTGCGGCCGCTTCGCGAGACGGCTCTCGAACTTGTCGCAACGGCAGGTTCGAATAAAATCGCGATCCTGTTCGGCGCCGAAGACACCGGTCTGACGAATCGAGAGCTCAAATCGTGTCAGCGCCTGATTCGGATACCAAGTGGGCCGCAATACGCGTCGCTGAATCTCGCGCAGGCGGTGATGGTCGTCGCGTATGAACTCTGGATGGCCTCGGCGGCAAAGCCCGAACACGACGCCGGCGCTGAGTACGCACCCGCGATGGAAATCGACGCGATGCTGGAACGGATGAAAGATGCTCTGCTCGCGATCGGATTTCTGCCCGAGAACAATCCCGAGCACATCATGTTCGCGCTGCGCGCGATTTACGGCCGCAGCGGACTCACCGCACGCGAGCTCGATATCCTCAGTGGAATCGCGTCGCAGACCCGATGGGCCGCCGAAGGCGGCCATATCGTTCTTAAGACCAAACGCACACTCGGGAAAAAGCTGCGGTAGAGCGGCGTTCGCATGGTTTCAGTCGCCGAGTCATCCGCGAGTTGGCTATTCCATCGACAGCGGACCTCGTAGATAACGACAGCGGACCTCGTAGATAAAACGAGCCTGAATCCTTTGCGCCGATTGGGTCGGCGAAGGGCGGACGACGATGGATATTCTGCTTGGATTTGCGCCCTACATCGCATTCTTTATCGTGATGCGCGCGATTTCGGTCGACGCCGGCTTGTGGGCCGCGGCGGGCGTCGCGATTCTAAACGGCGGATGGCACTGGCGGCGCAACCATTCGCTGAAGGTACTCGAGATCGGCTCGATCGTGCTGTTCGTCGGGCTCGCCGCCGCGACCGCCGTCGCGCATTGGAACTGGACCGTGATGAGTATCCGGTTGACCGTCGACAGCGGTCTGCTCGGGATCGTGCTGGTCTCGCTCGCGATTGGACAGCCGTTCACGCTCCAATACGCTCGCGAAATGGTCCCCAAGGAGCGGCGGAATGAACCCGCGTTGTTGGAGGTAAATAGGGTGATTACGTGGGTGTGGGCTTTGGCGTTCGCGGCGATGGTCGCCGCACATGCCACGGCGATATCAGGAACCGGAGGGCTAGTGTTGTTCGATGTCATCGTCACGATTGCGGCGATGACGGGAGCGTTCTCGTTCACGCGATGGTATGCCGACCGCGCCCGCAAGACGGCGATATCCCACTCAGGCTGAATTCGGCCCGCATTTGCGTGTCGATTCGGCCCGGTTCGCACTAGACTGGGCTTGGTCGCGGCGTCCGCGAGGCGAAGGGGGATCGCGAAAGGCAAAATTACCAAACGAACCCAAATGAGCAGTTCGGATTCTCCTTTGATTTCGCTTGGTTAGCCTCGAATTCGCCATTTTTTCCCCTGAACTTCGGGGGGATTAGTAGGATGTTGACACCGAATAGCAAATGCGCTATTTTGAGAGCATGGAAACGCTAGATGCATTTGACCGCCGCTTCCCGACCGAAGATTCCTGCAAGCAATACCTGAAAGAGCAGCGCTGGCCTGATGGCATGCGCTGCCCTCGTTGCGGCTCTGACAAGGTTTACGAGCTAAAGGCGCGCCCGTTTAATTGGCTCTGCAAGAGCGGCGCTGAGAGCGTGAACAAAGAGACTGGCGAGATCTTGGTTTGCGACAAGAACAACGGCTATCGCTTTTCGGTCATCACGCACACGATCTTCGAGAATACGAAGCGCCCGCTCAAATCGTGGTTCAAAATCGGATATCTGATGCTTACGT
>DASPQU010000331.1:0-2682 GCA_035624805.1 Binataceae bacterium (SeqCode)
GAGCGGTCCGAACGGCAGAACGATTTGCTCGCGCGGGGCGAGAATCAGCGATCGATGAAGCAGCTCCTTGCCGGCGCTCTCGACGACCAGCTCGCAGCCGTGCGGATGGGGCGAAAAGTTGCGCACCGTGAGCCGCCCCCGCGATATCGAGGGAATACCCGGATCGAGGGCGACGATCGCGAGATTGTCGGCGGGAATCCCAACGCGATGAAAATGCAGCCGCGACGACAGGCTCTGATCGTTCGCCACGTCGGCGGGCACACGGTCGGCAAAAAGATGAGTCTCAGCACAAGAGCGCGCTCGCATCAGCGCCGCCGCGAGAGCCGCGCGCCGCGCCGGAACCTCAGTTGCCTGCATCCCGGCGATCGCCTTGCGCAGGACAGCGCGATCGGTGGTGGGCGGGCTTATCAATTCGACGTCAGTGGCGTAGCCAATGATCGTGAACTCATCGCGCTCGGAAGAATCGTCGATGAGCTTGAGCGCCTGACGTTTCGCAGCGTCGAGTCGGACGCCCGAGCCGTCGTCCGCGCGCATCGCGGCTCCGAGCGCGACGACGATCGCGCGGGCGCGTCCGTGAACGGGAGATGCGGCCGTGCGTATGAAAAATCCCGCGCATCCGAGCGTGATTGCCCCGAGCGTGGCGGCCTCGAGCCAGAACAGCGGATCGATTCGCACGTGGCGAACGCGCGCGGTGGGAGCGGGCGCCGGATCGAACAGCATCAGGCTCGAGACTTCGAGCGTCCGGCGCGCTCGCGAGCGCAGATAAATTGCGATCAGAATTGCGAGGCTCAATCCCCACAGCAGATTTTGCGGCTCGAGAAAACCCATCACCGCACCATGGCGAGTTTGGGCAACTCGCCCTCGAGGATCGAATCCAGATTCCGGGCGCCGAACGCCTGCGAATAGACAACTCCGCGACGCGAACAGAAATCGCGTATACGCGCGACGAGTTCATCGACCTTTCGACGACATGACGCTGCCAACTCCGGTCCGAAGACGACCTCGGCCAGCTCGCCGGTCTCCGCATCGCGCACCCGATATATCCCGGGGGCGTAATCTCCGCTGCTCTCGATTGCGCCCATCACGTGAATCGCGCGGACCTCGTTGCCTGCCGCCAGCAGAGTGGCGATAGCGTCTTCGAATTCGGGTTGGCTCACCAGAAAATCGCCGATGACGACCACCAACCCCCGAGGCCGGCGCTGCTGAAGGAGTTCATGCACGGCGGCGCCGAGGCCGGTTGGACCGGAGCACTCGAGGCCGCGCACGAACGGACGCAATTCGAGGAACTGTTCGCGCCTGCGATAAAACGGCGAGGCAATAATCCGCGCGCCGCCGGGTGCGGCGTTGAAGGCAACAAGTCGGACGGAATCGTTTTCGGCCATCGCGATGTACGCCAGGGCGCAGGCAAGCGCGCGAGCCAGTCCGAATTTGTCGTCGCGCCCGGGCACGCGCATCGACGCGCTCGCATCGATCATCATGGTGATCTCGACCTGGCGTTCGGCGCGATAGGTGCGCATCGTCAGATTGTCGAGCCGTGCATAGGTGTTCCAGTCGAGAAAACGAAGATCGTCGCCCTCGCTGTACTCGCGGAAATTTTCGATTTCGATGCCGCGTCCCTGCTCGCGGCCGATCGTGCGCTGCCCGGCGCGAACCGTGCGCGCGCGTTTGATCGCAAGGACCAGGCGATCAAGCCTGCGCAGAAAATCCGGCTCGAAAGCTCGTTCCTCGATCATCCAGGCTCCTAAGCCGCACGGGCGGCGCGCACCGATTTCACGACACGATCGATCACCTGCGCCGCGTCGACCGCGTCGGAATGAGCCGCGTAGTTGAGCATGATGCGATGGGCGAGCGCGGACTGCGCGACCTGTTCGATATCCTCGCGCGCGATGTTCGCGCGGCCGTCGAGGAGCGCCCGCACCTTCGCGCCCAGTATCAATGCTTGCGCACCCCGCGGGCTCGATCCGAAGGCGACGTATCGATCGACCGAGTCTTCGTGGACGGATCGCGGGGAACTCGAAACGAAACGCGAGTTCTGCGGCTGCGTGGCACGCACGATTCGCGCAGCGTAATGCTCGACGCCGGGCGCGGCGATCACATTGCGCACCAGACGCTTGAGCGCTTCGATTCGCTCTGCGGCTTCGTCGGCATGAAATGCAGGCTCTACGCCGGCCTCCTCCGGACCCGTGGTTGCCGAAATGATCCGGACCAGTTGATCTTCATCAGGGTAGGAAAGGCTCACCTTAAATAGAAAACGATCGAGCTGCGCTTCGGGAAGCGGATAGGTTCCCTCCATCTCGATCGGATTGAGCGTCGCCATCACGAAAAACGGCGGCCTGAGCTGATGCGTGCGTCCGCCCGCAGTAACCTGCAACTCCGCCATCGCTTCCAGCAGCGCCGATTGCGTCTTCGGGGTCGCTCGATTGATTTCGTCACCCAGCAGGACGTGGCAAAAGACCGGGCCCGGCTGGAAGGTGAACTCCCGCCGCCCATCCTCGGCGGTAGTGATGACGCGCGTTCCGGTTATGTCCGCCGGCATGAGGTCGACGGTGAATTGAACCCGATTGAAGCTCAGGTTGAGCGCGAGCCCGAGCGTCTTAACCAGCGTGGTTTTGCCGGTGCCGGGAACGCCTTCGATCAGGACGTGGCCCCCGCCAAAGAACGCGATGAGCAACTCCTCGATCG
>DASPQU010000332.1:0-5826 GCA_035624805.1 Binataceae bacterium (SeqCode)
CGATGCGCGAAGCCGCTGGCGGCGATGAACGAGATTCGTGGCGGCGCGATCGTCGGCAGCTATCTGATGAGCGAAGTGCTCGATCGCGCGCAGATCCTCAGCATCTTCGCGCTCGGATATCATAGTGAGAGGCTTCACGAGATCGCGCGGCTGCGGGCGATTTCGCATGCGCTCGCCCGCGAGGTTCACCGTCTGCACGAGAGCGGCCTCTATACGTTGGACCTCCAGCAAACCAACATCATGGTTGAAGATTCGGACGCCGGTCCGATTTTCTATTTTCTCGATTTGGAAGATTTCCGCCGATCGATTCGGGTTTCCGAGCGTCGCCGATTCCTAAACCTCGTGCATCTGGATCGCAGCATCGGACGCCACGTATCGCGCGCGACGCGGCTCGATTTTTTGTACAAGTACGCCGGCCTGCCCGCATCGCGCTCCGAACGTCGCGACCTCGTGAGACGTTACATGCGCGTCCGCGCGAGCGTCGAACGCAGACGTCAGCGCCGGCGAATCACGCGCGCCGCCGACAAACCAATCGAGGCCTGAGTAGATGGCGATATCGATCTGGGGGCGCGAGTATCAGCATCACACCGAAAAGGTGCACAGCACCGCGGGCGCGAGCCTGCGCGACGTGATGCTTGGGTTGAACGACGGCCTGGTCGCGTCGTTCGCCGTCACGTCGGGTGTCGCGGGAGCGTTCGCGTCGTCACGCATCGCGGCGATGGCGGGGGGCGCGGAGATGCTCGGCGGCGCGGTCTCGATGGGGCTGGCGGCGTTCATTTCCGCGCGCTCGCAAATCGAATTCTATCAAAGCGAAACCGCGCGCGAGCGCGACGAGATCGAACGATGGCCTGATCGTGAACGCGACGAGATTCGGTCAATTTACAAGGGAAAGGGTTTCGCGGGACCGCTGCTCGAACAGATCGTCGCGCATATCACGGGCGAGCCGGAGCGATGGGCCAGCGTGATGATGCGCGAGGAACTGGGCTTCGCCAGCGATTCGTTCGATCCGCCGATGCGCTCGGCGCTGGTGGTCGGCGCGTCATATCTTTTAGGCGCGGCCGTGCCGGTCATACCGTACGCGCTTGCCGATGCATCCGATGCGATCAAATTTTCGGCGGTAGCGACGGTTATGGTCTTGTTTGCAGTCGGCTCGCTCAAAACGCTGATCACCGCGCGGTCATGGTGGCGTTCAGGGCTTGAGAGCATGGCGACCGGAATAGCGGCCGCAGCAGTCACCTATGGCGCGGGCCGCTTGTTCGGCCAGCGATAGAAGACGGATCAAATCTCGACCATGATGGCGTCGCCCTCGACCTTCACGGCGTAGCATCCGAGCTTCACGTTCGGGTCGTCGAGATTCTCGCCCGTTGTCACGTCGTACTCCCATCCGTGCAGCGGGCAGATGATGTTCTTGCCGTCCAGATCGCCTGCGCCGAGCGAGCCGCCGCGATGTTTGCAGGCGTCGTCGATCGCATAGTATTTCCCGCCCAGGTTGAAGATCGCGATCTTGCGTCCGCTGACTTCGACGGTTTTTCCAGCGCCCGGTCCGATTTCGGCGCACGATGCGGCTTTGACGAAGGCGCCCACGGCGATGCCCTCCTTACGTCGTGTATTCGGCGTTGATCTTTACATAATCATAGCTGAGATCGCAGGTGAGAATCGTTGCGCGAGCCGCTCCAAGTCTTAGATCGAGCACGATGTCGAACTCGCGCTCGCGCATCTTCGCCGCCGCCGCCGGCAGCGCATCGACCAGCAGCGCCCCGCGCGACGCGACCCTGACCGCGCCGATCGACAGCACGAGCCGCTCGGAATCGACGGCCGCTCCCGACGATCCCGCCGCCATCAGGATTCTTCCGACGTTGGGATCGCATCCGAAGAACGCCGTCTTGACCAGCGGCGAATTTGCGATCTGGCGCGCGCATCGCTCTGCGTCAGCAGCGTTCTTTGCGCCGCGCACGTTGACGGTCACAAGCTTGGTCGCGCCCTCGCCGTCGCGCACCAGTTCGCGGGCGAGAATTTCGCATACATCCGTGAGCGCGCGATTGAATGCCGCCAGCTCCCGCGCCGACGGCGCGCGATTTCCCGCTGCGCCGTTGGCCATCAAGACGACGCAATCGTTTGTCGACATGTCGCCATCCACGGTGATCGCGTTGAAGCTCGACGCCGTCGCGATTCGCAGCCCCGTTCGCAGTTGTGCGGGCGTCAGCGCGGCATCGGTTACGACGTAGGCGAGCATCGTCGCCATCTTCGGCGAGATCATCCCCGCGCCCTTCGCTGCGCCCGCTATAGTGACCGTCGCCCCGCCGATACGAACCTGCGCAGACGCCATCTTGGGGCGCGTGTCGGTCGTCATGATGGAACGCGCGAAATCTTCGAAACCGTCCACGCGCAGCTCGCGCGCGGCGGAAGATACGCCCGCGCTGAATTTACCGAGGTCGAAAAGATGTCCGATGACGCCGGTCGATGACGGAACGACGAGGTCAGGCGATATTCCGAGTTCGCGGCCGACTACGATGCACGAATCCTTGGCGAGCTTGAGTCCGGCCTTGCCGGTGAAGCTGTTGGCGCATCCGGAGTTTGCCGCGACCGCCTGAAGGCGTCCCGACTTGACGCGATCCATCGTGACGTAGACGGGAGCGGCCTTCACCTTGTTGGCGCTGAATACCGCAGCGGCGGCCGCAGGCGTGTCGGACACGATGAGGCCCAGGTCCTTGGCGCCCTGCGCCTTCTTGATTCCCGCAGCAACGCCGGCGAAACGGAAGCCCCGCACGGCGGCGGGGCCAAGCGATGCACTCATCCTCGATCCTCCCGTGCGCGATCTATACGGACACGCGCCGGAGAATCAAGAAAGTGGGGTAGTTGCGATCGAGCGCACCGCTCTGGACAGGCAGGGACGCCTGTCCCAAGGGGCGGTTATTTCCCGTGGCAGCGTTTGTATTTTTTGCCCGAGCCGCACGGGCATGGATCGTTGCGTCCGACCTTCTCACCGTCGCGCCGGGCGGTCTCGGGTTGCGACGACTGCACGTCGGAGCCATGGCTCATCATGACGCGTTGTTGCGGACGCTGCTGACGCTCGATCTGCTCGACGTCCTGCTGGCGCTGAATCTGAACCGAGAAGACCTTTTCGACTATGTCGCGCTGCATCGTGCCCATCAGCGCTTCGAACATGTCGAAGCCTTCCTTTTTGTATTCCGTCAGCGGATTTTTCTGAGCGTAGCCGCGAAGTCCGACACCCTCCTTGAGATGGTCCATCGCGAGGAGATGGTCCTTCCAAAGCGAATCGAGCGTTTGCAGCGAAACGATCTTCTCGATCTGGCGCATGACAGGCTCGGTGAATTCAGCCTCGCGTTGCTCATAGAGCGTCTTCACGCGCTCGCAGGCCAGCTCGATGAAATCGGCAGGCGTATGCACAGGTGTGCCGTTGAGGCTCTGCGGAAAACCCGGACGGAATTTGAACTGCTGGAAGAACGCGTCATCGATCGCCTTCCAATCCCACCGCTCGGGCTCGACCTCGGCGTCGCAATGCACGTCGGCGATCGTCTCGACGGCGGCATCGCACATCTCAAGAATGTCTTCTTTGAGCGGTTCGGGTGAGAGCAGCTCGCGGCGGCGATGGTAAACCACCTCGCGCTGCATGTTCATCACATCGTCGTATTCGAGCAGATGCTTGCGGATATCGAAGTTGTGGGCCTCGACTTTCTTCTGCGCATTCTCGATCGCGCGCGAGATCCATCGATGCTCGATCGGGACGCCGTCCTCCATCCCCATCTTGCCCATCAGGCCCTTCAGGCGTTCCGCGCCGAAAATCCTTAGCAGATCGTCTTCGAGCGAGATGTAAAATCTTGACGATCCCGGATCGCCCTGGCGTCCCGATCGTCCGCGAAGCTGATTATCGATACGTCGCGATTCGTGACGCTCGGTGCCGAGGATGTGCAACCCGCCCGCTTCGAGCACCTTCTCGCGTTCGGCGGCGCATTGCGCGCGATATTTTGCGAGTGCCTCCTGAAATTTCGGATCAGCGGGATCCTTGGTGCCTGCCTCCGCCGCCGCCATGAATTCCGGATTTCCCCCCAGCACGATGTCGGTGCCGCGGCCCGCCATGTTGGTCGAAATCGTCACTGCGCCGAAACGTCCGGCCTGTGCGACGATCTCGGCCTCGCGCTCGTGATTCTTGGCGTTCAGCACGGAATGGCGGATTCCGGTCTTCTTGAGCTTGTCGGCGACGCGTTCGGATTTCTCGATCGAAACCGTGCCGACCAGCACCGGCTGTCCCTTCTCGTGGCACTCCTTGATTTCGTCGATGACCGCGTCGAACTTTTCGTCAACGGTCTTGAACACCACGTCGTGATGATCGGTGCGGATCATGTCCTTGTTGGTCGGCGCCACCACGACATCGAGCTTGTAGATTTCCTTGAACTCGACCGCTTCTGTATCCGCCGTGCCGGTCATCCCGGCCAGCTTGTTGTACATGCGAAAGTAGTTCTGGAAGGTGATCGTCGCGAGCGTCTGATTCTCGCTTTCGATCTTGACGCCTTCCTTCGCTTCGATCGCCTGATGGAGTCCGTCGCTCCATCGCCGGCCCGGCATCAAGCGCCCGGTGAACTCGTCGACGATCAGGACCTCGCCCTCTTTGACGACGTACTCGACGTCGCGCTTGTAAAGCGTATGGGCGCGCAGGGCCTGGTTGACGTGATGGAGCAGCAGGATGTTGCGCGGATCGTAAAGGTTGTCGACGCCGAGCAGTTGCTCCACGCGCGAAACGCCGTCTTCGGTCAGCGCCACCGAGCGCATCTTCTCGTCGATCGTATAGTGCTCTTCTCCGCGCAGACGCGGAATGACGCGATCGACGACATAGTAGGTGTCGGTCGAATCCTCGGATGCGCCCGAGATGATGAGCGGGGTTCTCGCCTCGTCGATCAGAATCGAATCGACTTCGTCGACGATCGCGAAATTGTGCTCGCGCTGGACGTAGTCGTCCAGGTTGAACTTCATGTTGTCGCGCAGGTAGTCAAAGCCGAATTCGTTGTTTTGCCCGTAGGTGACGTCGGCCCGATACGACTCCTTGCGCTGCGCGTCGGTAAGTCCGTGCACGATTACGCCGACGGTCAGGCCGAGGAAGTTGTAGATGCGGCCCATCCACTCCGCGTCGCGCCGGGCCAGATAATCGTTGACAGTGACGACATGAACGCCGCGCCCGGTCAGCGCGTTGAGGACGGCGGGAAGCGTTGCGACGAGAGTTTTGCCTTCGCCGGTTTTCATCTCGGCGATCCGGCCCTCGTGCAGGACCATTCCGCCCATCAGCTGGACATCGAAATGACGCTGGCCCAGCGCGCGGCGCGCAGCCTCGCGAACCACGGCGAAAACGCGCGGCAGCAGATCGAGCATCGCCTCGGACTGGCGCTCGCGATCGTCGATAACACCGACGGTGCCCTTCCATTCGGCGATCCGGGCGCGAAGCTCGTCGTTGCTGAGTTTTTCAGTTTCGGGCTCGAGAGCGTTGATTTCCTCAACGTAGGCCCGCATCCGTTTAATTTCGCGGTCGTTTTTCGACCCGAAGATTTTTCGCGCTACGAAGGAAAACGTGGATGCCATTTAAGAAACCTCTGCACAAGTAAGGAGCGCTGCGCGGACAAGAAACCGGTACCGGCTTCGCTTGCGCGAAGCTGTCCGAGATCCCTCGACTTCGTTCGCGGTGCTCACTTCGCTCGGGATGACAAACAGGGGCATTTCTATATTACGCCGACTTACTCAGAGGCTCCTTAAGGGTTTGCCGCAATCCGGCACCCATCGCGATCACGACGCCGAAACAACCAACCATTCTATCCATCT
>DASPQU010000333.1:0-2175 GCA_035624805.1 Binataceae bacterium (SeqCode)
GACCCATCGATATTGCGCCCGCGCAAAATCCTCGCGCGCCTTTTTCAGCACTGCATCGGCGCCGCCCATGTACGCGATGCTCTTCTTTGCGAACTCCGCCGGCGGCAGCGCATCGAGGTTCGCGGGATTACTGTCGTAGTGGCCGAGATAACGTTGATAGATCGATTTTACGTTGTGCTTGAGGCTGCCGTAGAACGAATGCGTGGACCATTCCCGGTTGAGACTATCCGGCAACCTGATCATCTCGGCGATTTCCGTCCCGACGTAGCCGTGATTCATCAGGCGCACTGTCTGATCGTGCACGAACTTGTAAGCGTCTCGTTGCCTGCCGAGGAACTCGCGGACGCGATCGCCGCCCCACACGGGCCAATTATGCTGCGCGATGAGCACCTCGCTTACGTCGCCGTAGCGCCGCAGCGCCCCGCCGATATACTTCGACCATTGCAGGGCATCGCGCACCAGCGCCCCGCGCATCGGCAACAGATTGTGGAAATTCTGCGTTGCAATCTCGGTCATGTTGAGCACGCGAAATTGCGGATAATACATGATGAGTTCGGCGGGCGCTTCGGCGTCGGGCGTCAGCTCGAAAACGATCTCGACGCCGTCGATCAGGTGCGTCTCGGTCGGCTTTTCGATTAGATTCGTCGGCGCAATCAGCGAGACCGTGCCCAGCGAGACCCCTTTGCCCAGCCCGGCGTCGATCTGGCCGCGCTCGCCCCGGGGCAGCATCGCGCCGAACTGAAACAGCGCCCGGCGCAGCATCGCGTTGCCCGCGATTACGTTTTCGCCCACGGCGGCAGCCATAAAGCCCGCGGGCGCCCATATCGTTACCTTTCCCGAGGCGGCATCCTCGCCGCTAACGACGCCGCGCACGCCTCCGAAGTGATCGACGTGGCTGTGCGAGTAAATGACGGCGATGACCGGCTTCCTCGGGCGATGCTTGAAGTACAAATCCATCGCGGCACTCGCGGTCTCGGTCGAGATCAGCGGGTCGATCACGATAAGGCCGCGGTCGCCTTCGATAATTGTCATGTTCGAGATATCGAAGCCGCGCAGTTGATAGACGCGATCCGTCACTTGATACAGGCCGTTGGCCATGTTGACGCGTGCGTGACGCCATAGCGCGGGATGTACGGTGTCGGGAGCATGTTCGCTGGCGAGAAATTCGTAGCCCTTAAGGGTCCATACGAGGCGACCGTCGGGTCGCGTGATCAGCTTGTCGCCAAGCGCTTCGATGAATCCGCGCTCCGCATCTTCGAACGATCTCCGATCGGAGAGCGGAAGGTTGGCCAGTGCTGCGAGATTTGCGGCGCGCGTCGCTTCGGTTGCGTCTCTCATTCGACGGTTCCCCTCTTGTGCTGATACTTTTAAAGGCGCGAAACGTCTAATATCCGTGCAGGGAGTGCCGGGAACTCCCAATGCATCTGACCTCTCGATCGCGCAACACGAACGCTTAACTCGGTTTCGAGGGCAGGAGTAATCATGGCGCAGTCGGCGGATGAGCTCATCGAACGTATCTCACGTCTCGAATTCCAACACGATAAGTTACGACGCAGCAACCAAAATCTGCGATTGATGGCCGGGGGGCTGATGCTGCTCTGCGTCGCGCTATTCACGACCGCGGAGACAAAAACCGCGGTTTCGGATACCGTCGAAGCGCAGCAGTTTCTTCTTCGTGACAGCAGCGGCAAGCTGCGCGGCGCGATGGGGGTGACGCAAGACGGCGCAGTCGGCCTCAACCTCGAGGATTCAAATGGTCGCTCCCGACTGACTGTGGATCTCGCGGTGGACGGCACTCCGGGCGTCGACTTGTTGGATAAGGACGGCAACATACGCGCAACGATCGCGTTGGGCGAGGCAGGAGAGCCGGGAGTCGGTCTGTACGGACCCGGTGGGCGTCTGAGAACGAGTCTCGACATTCCCGCTGCAAAGACTCCCGGACTTGCGTTCTATCGCCCCGATGGTACGCCGGCTTGGGGGGTTCCTTAACATGTGCGCGCTGCGAAAGCACCGATGGATGGCGCGGCTGGGCGGAATTTTCGTCGTGCTCGCGACATCCGCCTGCGTGCTCTACGGATGCGCCCCGACTTTTGGTTATCCGAGCTATCCCGTATACGGGTACGCGCCGTACTCGTACGGCGTGACAGATCGCATGGTTTATCAGCCTGAATTCGA
>DASPQU010000334.1:0-2105 GCA_035624805.1 Binataceae bacterium (SeqCode)
CTGAATCGTATACGGCGCAAGATCGAGAAAGACCCGGCATCGAAGAACTACACCGACCTCGCGCTCAGCCCCGCCGGCGTTGAGCTCGATGACGACCTCGAGCTCTACAACGCGACCGATTCCGCGCGTGCAGCGGCGAACGGAGCGAGCGCGCGAGCCCGGCGTCAGATCGAATCAAAGCGGGTGGCGGAACTCGCCGCACCCCGGGAAAATCCGAGCCTGGTATAAACTGTCCAGAAGCGGCTTACGCGACCTTTTGCGCCAATCCGCCAAGGGCCGCCGGCTCGCTCTGAATCCGCGTGCGCGCGACGCTGTCCTGTCGCGCAAGTACCGAAGCGAAAAGCTGAGCCACGATCGGCTCCGGCAAAACGCTGATGGGTTTGCCGGTCGCGAGGGCGGCCGCATAGACGGTCGAGATTTTTTCCAGCATCTCGACGTGTGTGAATGTCGTATCAAGGTCCGGTCCCACGCATAGCGCGCCGTGATTCTGCATAATGTAGCAATGGCATCGATTGACGAGCTTCGCGCCCACCATGTCGTGCAGTTCGCGCGTTCCGGACAGGGCGTACGGGATCACATCGACGATGTTGCCTATTGCGAGCGTTACTTCGTCGAACAGCGGAGGAATCGGCTGTGATATCAGGCTCAGCGCGCTCGCGCCGCGCTGATGGGTATGAATCACCGCGCTTACATCCGGACGCATCCTGTAAGCCGCCACATGCATCGGCGCTTCGATCGACGGGTCAAGCTTCCCGTCGATTCGTTTCAGATCGAAATCAACGATGCAGATGTCGTTGGCGGCCATCGAGCCGTATGGGAAATGCGTCGGAGTTATAGCGAGTGCTTCTGCATCGTCAACCACCATTGAGACATTTCCGGCGCTGCCCGAGCGCGTGCCGAAATATCCCTGTTCGGACAGCTTCTTGCTCATCCAGAGCACGCGTTCTTTGTATTCGCTGTAACGTCCCACCGTGGTTCCCCATTTGTGCGGCCGCCGTCAGTCGCGCGGGTTCGCAAGGTTCTGATTGTGCAACAGGGACGAACTCGTAACAAGTTGGGCTGGGACGGAACGAGAAACCCGTCGGTAATACAGGCGTCACAAATTCGGTAGCGTGCTCCCACGCCAAATTGCATCCGATGGCTACGGTGGGTCGCGACCCGCTATGCGGAATTCCGAGAACCGATCCAAGCGCACACTTTCCGGACTGCGCTTACGACTATCGTCGCCCGCCTGGTTGTTTTCACGAAAGGCGAGGCCAAGATGGCCTGTGCGAACGCCAAAGTGCGTCCGCTCGGGCCGGGGAATTCTTTCCAGACCGCCATGGCCGCTACGAACACGACCAGCGTTACGACGACCGTCAGAACCATCGCCATCCTGTGCTTCTTAAGTCCCGCCCAAGAAAGAGCCCGCGTTCGAATGAGTTTACTGCCTGTCGATTCCATCGTCGTTGCGTCCCCTCACCGACAAGGCGTTCAATCGCGATGAACAGCCGCGTTCGTCGACGTGACACCGAGCGAAATCGGACTCCCTTCACGTTCTAATTTCGCCTAATATTTCCGAGCAGTTGGGGCGGGCAAACGGCGAAAACGAGGACAATTCCTTGAGTTTTCACGACCTTTTCAGCGTTGATGGCAAGGTCACGATCGTCACTGGCGGAGGCACCGGCATCGGCGCCTCGATCGCTCGCGAATTCGCCTTGCGCGGCGCTCAGATTCTGATTGCGAGCCGGAAATTAAGCCATCTCGAACCGGTGCGCGACGAGATCCGTCGAAGCGGCGCTCGATGCGAAATGATGCAGGTTGACGTGCGCGACGCCGACGCCTGCGACGCGATGATCGAAGAGGCGGTGCGTCACTTCGGGCGCCTCGACGTGATGATCAACAACCACGGCGCGAGTATCGCCGCCCGAAGCCTCGATCTGTCGCCGAACGGATGGGGCGCAGTCGTGGGCATCAACCTCAACGGGACGTTTTTTGCCTCCAAAGCGGCGGCTCGCCAGTTCATCAAGCAGAAGAGCGGCGGTGCGATCATCAACATGTCGACGTACCTCGCCCTGCGCGCCACCCCGATGGCGGCCTCGTACGCGGCGGCGAAGTACGCGGTC
>DASPQU010000335.1:0-2183 GCA_035624805.1 Binataceae bacterium (SeqCode)
CCGGTCAGGCAGCCAGAATCGCAAACGTGCTCGCGGGGCTCGGCGTGAGGGTCGGCGACCCTGTGATGCTCGTGCTGCCGAGGATGTCGCTGTGGCAGGCCTCCTATATCGGCGCGCTCAGGGCCGGCGCAATGGTTATTCCGTGCACGGCGATGCTCCGCGAGAAGGACATCACGTATCGCGCAAATCATTCAGGGGCGAAAGCGATCATCGCTTCGGTCGACAGCGCCGCGATGATCGGAGACCTGCGCAAAGAGTGTCCGAGCCTGCAGCATTACCTCATCGCGGGATCGACGCGCAGTGGATGGATCGGATTGCAGGAGGCAATGCTGAATGCGTCGGATCGTTTCGAAATCGCAAGGACGCGCTCGACCGATCCCGCCATCTGCTACTACACATCCGGGACCACGAAGGATCCGAAGGCTGTCCTGCATACTCATTCCTACTGCTACAGCCACAAGTTCACAGGGCTCAACTGGCTCGACCTTAAGCCGGGCGACATTCACTGGACTACGAGCGACACAGGATGGGCGAAGGCCGCGTACGGCGTGCTGTTCGGACCGTGGATGAACGGCGTAACGACATTCATGTACAACGGACGCTTCGAGCCGAATAAGGAGATGGAACTCCTCGAACGCTACGGCGTCACCACGTTCTGTGCGCCGCCTACCGAATATCGGATGCTTGTGAAAGAAGACCTTTCGGCGTGGAAGTTGCCGCGCCTTCGACGTTGCACGGCGGCAGGAGAACCGCTCAATCCCGAAGTGATCGAAGTCTGGAAGCGCAACTTCAACCTCACCATCAGTGACGGATACGGACAGACGGAAACGATAATCGCGGTATGCAACATGCCCGGGATGGAGGTGCGGCCGGGATCGATGGGGCGCCCGTTCCCGGGGCATGACGTCAGAATCGTCGATGAGGACCTGGGCGAATGCAAGGTCGGCGAAGTGGGGCATCTCGCGATTCGGGTCAAGCCGGATCGCCCGCCCTCGATTATGCGCGAGTACTGGAAAAATCCCGACGAGAACGCGCTCGTTTTTCGCGGAGATTTCTATCTCACGGGCGACAAGGCCTATCGCGACGCCGATGGTTATCTATGGTTCGTCGGACGCGCCGACGACGTCATCACTTCTGCGGGATACCGAATCGGGCCGTTCGAGGTCGAAAGCGCCCTGCTCGAACATCCCGCAGTGATGGAATCGGCGGTGGTAGCCAGTCCCGATCCCGATCGCGGCCACATAGTGAAGGCGTTCATTAGGCTCAGAGAGGACATTGAAGGGAGCGAGGAGCTGAAGCATGAGCTTCAGGAGCATTGCAAGAACGTCACCGCGCCGTACAAGTATCCGCGCGAGATCGAGTTCGTGAGCGACCTTCCCAAGACCGTCAGTGGAAAGATTCGCCGCGTCGAGCTTCGCAAGCTCGAAGAGGAACGCAAACGCATCCATCGACAGTAAACATTCGTCGGCAGCAGCGCTTCAGCGGCGTTCGATGTTATGCATCAAGTTGATCTTGCCGGCGAAGTCCTCGAGGTCGACCTCGGTCGTTTCCAGCAATCGCGCGACCATCCCCCAGAATCCGATTGACATGATGAGCTCGACGATTTCCGCGGGCCCGAGATGCTTTTTCAGTTCTGCGAGGGTTTTGGGATCGCCTTTCACATTGCGCGCGACTTCATCGGTGAAGTTGATCACCAGCCGCTCGATACCGTTGAAACACGACGCAGCGGCGGGATCGTCCATCGCAGCGACCTGCTCGTCGGTGACGCCGACCGCTTTGGCGATCGGAACATGCTGGGTCCATTCGTAGACCGAGCCGCTCACCTTGGCGGTGCGGAGGATCGCAATCTCGCGCAGCTTCGCGTCGAGCTTGGAGCGCGTCAGCAGGGCGTTGCCGAGTTGCGAGAACGGGCGGAAGATCGCGTCCGAATTGGCGATCATCCGCGAGACGTTCATCTTCACGCGTCCGCGATTAAGAATCTCACGCGTCTTTTCGGACGCGCGGCTTTCATCAACATAAGGAAGCAGAGCCATCGATCGAACCTCCCGGCCAAGGCTGGTCAGACTTTATTGACGCTAGTATCAGAGCGCAGACGCGATCAAACGAATCATTGGAAGCGCGTGTCTAATGCTTGGTGCTCGCGGGTGGGCCGCCAAAGGTTACGGAGCCGGGCCCCGGCGTCA
>DASPQU010000336.1:0-12646 GCA_035624805.1 Binataceae bacterium (SeqCode)
TTCTACATTGTGCAACAAATCTCTACAGTCTTTCATAAAATGAATTTGCCATAAGTTGCTAAAGCCAAGACCGGATAAACGGTACAACACTTGCTTCGGCCCAATAGAGCTGGAGTGCCTCAGAAGCGCTTCAATGGGAGCCGGGAGCGAGCCTTGAACCGCGCACGTCTGAAGTCCCAATCCGGGCAGATATGGGTCCTCGTAGCCGCCGCGATCACCGTGGTTCTGGCTAGCGTCGGCATGGCGGGTGATATCGGCGTATTGTACCTTCAACGCCACAAGATGCAGTCGGCGGCAGACAGCGCGGCGCTGGCAGGAGCTGACGAACTCAATTACGGCGACACCGTGTCAGCCGCACGCAAGGACGCATCGTCCAATGGCTACGCCAACGGCGTCGGCTCGACGACAGTGACGGTAAATAATCCGCCGACCAGTGGACAGTATTCCGGAAATTCAAAATACGTTGAGGTGATCATTAGCAAAGTCCAGTCGACCTATTTCCTTCCTGTTCTCGGAATCGGCAGCCTGAATGTCGCCGCACGAGCTGTGGCAGGCGAGTCGAATGCGAGTGGGTGTATGTACTCGCTCGATCCGACGATGAGCGGAGCCGTTAGCGGCAATGGAAACATCACAATAAACGGACCGTGCGGTATGATCGTCGATTCGAATAGTTCGACCGCTCTTAGCGTGTCGGGCGGAAGCGCGACCTTCGACACGCCCGTGGGTATTGTGGGTGGCTATACGATTGGAAACGCCACATTCAATCCTCCACCTCACACAGGCATTATCTCCACCGGCGATCCGCTGGCGTACTACAGCCCTCCAACCTTTTCCGGGTGCGACTACAAAAACACTACCGTCAACAAGACGCAGACATTGAATCCGGGCGTCTACTGCGGAGGGATCACGATAAAAGGCAACGCTGACGTAACGTTCAACCCCGGAACCTATATTCTAAACGGCGGCGGACTGAGCGCCTCAGGAACTCATACAATCACCGGCACCGGCGTGACCTTCTATAACACGCAGGGATACAGCGCGTTTGCACCTATCAGCCTAAGCGGAAACGTCACGGTCAATCTCAGTGCACCGACATCGGGTCCGATGGAGGCAATGCTGTTTTTTCAGGATCGTTCCATCACGAGCAGCCTGATGAACACGGTGGGAGGAAACTCCAGTACTACATACGACGGAGCGATTTACATGCCGAACTCTCCGCTGACCTACTACGGCAACAGCAGCGCGAACGGCTATACGATTCTTGTGGCCGACTCGTTGTCGTTCAGCGGTAACGTGACAATAGGCAACAATTACAGCTCGCTGAACGATGGTTCTCCGATAAGGACCGTATTGCTCGCGGAATAGCGGACGCGATAGTCCGATGGTACGTAGCGCGAGCGTAAGCGATTACCCTGCACGAAAGCTCTTGATTTTGTTGGCGCGCCCTGAGGGATTTGAACCCCCGACCCACAGATCCGTAGTCTGTTGCTCTAATCCGCTGAGCTAAGGGCGCGCGCCGGACCATTCAAATTTTCACATCGCGCGCCGCCTCGCAAGATAGCGACGGATGCGCCGCGTGGAGAGCAGCCGCAACCGGGTCGCAAAGAGGCTTCGGATCGCGATTCAGGTTGTCGCCGGAATCGATACTGTCACTCTGGTGCCTTCGTTCACCCGGCTTTCGATCGCGAGCGTGCCGTGATGAAGCTGCACAATATGCTTGACGATCGCGAGCCCCAGTCCGGTGCCGCCAAGCTCGCGCGAGCGTGCGCGATCGACGCGGTAAAACCTCTCGGTCAGGCGCGGGATATCGGCGGCGGGAATACCCTCGCCTGTATCACTCACGAGGAACTCGACGCAGGGCGGCGTCTCGGCGCCGTTGGAGGCTGCCGCGCGCGCCTGCGCGGTGACCGAACCGCCGCGCGGCGTGTATTTGATCGCGTTGTCGAGCAGATTGACCATAACCTGCTGAATCCGATCTCGATCGAGCGAAACCATCGGCAGGTCACGCGCGCATTGAACGTCGAGGCGAAGTCCGGCGCGCTCGGCCTGCTCGCGCATCAGTTCCGCCGATTCTTCGACGACTCGCTGCGGCTCGACGGGTTCGCACTTGAGAATAGAAATTCCGCGTTCAAGCTCCGACAGCGAGATGAGGTCGTCGATCAACCGCGATAGACGGCGCGACTGACGCTCGATTATTCCGAGAAAGCGCCGCTGCGTATCGGGGTCGTCGACGCCACGCGCCAGGGTTTCAGCGTATCCGTAAAGCGCGGCGAGCGGAGTCCGAATCTCATGGGTGAGGTTGGCGATAAAATCCGAACGAGCGGTCTCGTATGCGCGCAGTTGTGTAATGTCGTGCAGAACAAATACCCACGCCGCCTGTCCAGAGCCGGAACGAGCGACCGGAGCGGCGCTTACGGAAAGCCGGCGCGGCTGAGGATACTGAATCGAGAGCTCCGCCGTACGGACCTGTCCATCGGACGAAGCTGCCGCGCTCGCGATGAATTCCTGCATCCGGGGATCGCGGCACACGTCTATGAACGGACGTCCCCGGCTGGGCGCATCCGGAGCCAGCGCGAACACCGCGCGCGCCGGATTGTTTAACAACACGACCGCGCCGCGCGCGTCGGTAACGACGACGGCCTCCGTCATGCTGCGCAGAATCGCCTCGAATTCGTCGCGCTGCTCGGCGAGCTTGTCGATCTCGGCGATCGCCTTGTCGGCGGCCGCAACGAGTTGACGTTCCGCGCGGCTGAGCGCGTCCTGCCCGTCGGGCATCACATGCGGAGGCTGCCTGCCTTTCTCCAGCGCCTCGGCAGTCTCGCTGAGACGTTCTGCTTGATTGCCGAGTGAGTGCGCGATCGCCCGCGCAGATAGTCCGCCCGCGGCGACCGCGATGGCGATCGCTGCCAGGGCGTAGGGCGCAATTGACGTATAAACGACCGCGACGACCGCGAGCACAATCGCGGGAGGAAGAAAGCCGGCCGCAACGGCGGCCGCGATTCGAGAACCGGTCGAGCTAATCGAGCGCCTCCGGGTTGAACCGGTATCCGACGCTGCGGACGGTCAGGATCAACTCCGGGTTTGAATCGTCGCGCTCGATATGTTGGCGCAGACGCCGGACGTGAACATCCACAGTGCGCGGTTCGACAAAAGTATCACGTCCCCACACCATGTCGAGAAGCTGCTCGCGCGTGTAGACACGCATCGGATGCTCGACGAAGAATCGCAACAGTTCAAACTCGCGCAACGCCAGCTCGCGTTTCTCACCGTCGACGAAGACCTGGTACGTATCGAGGTCCAGGCGCAAGCGCCCGCGTTCCCAGATTCCTCCTGCACGGGCGAAAGCCTGCGGATTCGCGCGGCGCAGAAGCGCCCGCACACGCGCCATCAACTCGCGCGGACTGAAGGGCTTGACGACATAGTCGTCGGCGCCCATCTCCAGACCGAGCACGCGATCGACCTCGGTGCCCTTCGCGGTGACAACCAGAATCGGAAGGGCTGCCATATCCTTGTCGCTCCGGATTGCGCGGCAGACCTCAAGACCGGGCATCCCGGGCAGCATCAAGTCCAGCACGACGAGATCGGGCGAACGCCGGTGAATTCTTTCAAGTGCCTCGGAGCCGGTCGCAGCTTCTTCGACGCTGTAGCCCTCGCGTTCGAGGTTGTACTTGATTAGCTCCCGGATATCGGCTTCGTCCTCGACGACGAGCACCTTTTGCCGTGGGCCGACACGAACCTGCTGATGCTGTTGTTCCGCCGCCTGATTCATCCCCTCTCCTTTTTGCGGTCCATGTGGCGAATCATTTTGCCCTTGGCCATAAACGTAACCATCTCGGCCACGTTCGTGGCGTGATCGGCGATTCGTTCGAGATACTTGGAAATGAACAGGATTCGCGTGGCGCGCCCGATCGTCCGGGCATCTTCGGCCATGTAACTTAGCAGCTCGCGGTATACCTGGTTGTTAAGCGCGTCGACTTCGTCGTCGCGGTCGATTACACGATCCGCCAAATCGGTATCCTGCCTCATGAACGCGTCGAGCGAGTCCTTGACCATCGATTGCGCGATCGCGGCCATCCGCGGCAAATCGATATAGGGCTTTAGCTGCGGCTCTTCGTTCAACTCGACGACGCGTTCGGCGATATTCACAGCGTTGTCGCCGATGCGCTCGAGATCGGTCGTGATCTTAAGGCCGGTGGTGATGAAGCGAAGGTCGGAGCCGGCAGGTTGATGGAGCGCGATGAGCCTTATGCACAGCTCGTCGCTTTCGAGGTCGAGGCGGTTGACTTCCTGATCGCGCACGATGACTTCGCGTGCGAGCGCGGTATTGCGCGACACCAGCGCTTCCATCGCATCAGCGATTTGACGCTCAACAAGACCGCCCATTTTGAGTAGAGAAGAGCGCAAGTCTCGCAGCTCTTCCTCGTATCGCAAATTGGTATGGAGCGGCTGGGAACTATCCATCTGAAGCCTCGGGGCGGCTCTTATCCGAAGCGCCCGGTAATATAGTCCTCGGTTTCGCGACGTCCGGGGTTGGTGAAAATCTGCTTGGTTTCGCCGTATTCGATCAGGTCTCCTGTGTACATGAAGGCGGTCCGATCGGAAGCTCGCGCCGCCTGCTGCATGTTGTGCGTCACGATTACGATAGTGTAGTTCGCCTTCAATTCGAGCAACAGTTCTTCGATACGCGCGGTCGAGATGGGATCGAGCGCCGAGCACGGCTCGTCCATCAGCAATACTTCGGGTTCCACAGCGAGCGCCCTCGCCACGCACAGGCGCTGCTGCTGACCCCCCGAGAGACCGATTCCGGGTTTGTTGAGCTTATCCTTCACCTCGTCCCACAGGGCGGCCTGACGCAGGCTGCGTTCGATAACCCGATCGCGTTCGGACCGCGACGGGGCGATACCGTTGAGCCTCAGGCCCGCCGCAACGTTGTCTTCGATCGACATGGTCGGAAACGGCGTCGGCTTCTGAAAAACCATCCCGATTCTTCGCCGGACCCGCACCGGATCGACCTCGGAGTCGTAGATATTCTCGCCGTCGAACAAGACCTCGCCCTCAGCGCGCGCTCCCGGTACAACTTCATGCATCCGGTTGAGGCATCGCACCAGCGTCGATTTACCGCATCCCGAGGGTCCGATGATCGCGGTTATCTGGCGCTCGGGGACTTCCATGTTGATATCGTGCAGCGCGTGATGCGTGCCGAAATAAGCGTTCAGATGTCGGATAGTAATCTTTGCGCTCATACCTTAGTGCGGCGAATGTGCACTTCCTCCGGTGACTTTGCGCACTCCGATTTCGAGCGCGAGCACGATTATGGTAAGCACGAGCGCTCCGGCCCATGCCTGTCGCTGCCAATCGGGAAAAGGAGAAATCGCATAGGTGTACACCTGCACGGTCAGCGACGAGATCGGGCTGGTCAGCGAGGTTGACCAGAAGCGGTTTCCAAATGCGGTGAAAAGCAGCGGCGCCGTCTCGCCCGATACGCGCGCGATTGCCAGAATCACGCCCGTCGCAATACCGCCCAATGCGGTCCTCACTATTACCGACAGTGTTGTCCGCCACCGCGGAACGCCCAGTGCGAGCGACGCCTCCCGCAGCTCGTGGGGAACGAGTAACAGCATCTCTTCGGCAGTCCTGGTGACCAGGGGCGCCATGATGACGGCGAGAGCGAAAGCGCCGGCGAGCGTCGAAAATCCACCCATCGGGCGCACGACAACCGCAAACGCGAAGATTCCGACCACGATCGACGGCACGCCCATCATGATGTCAGCGGCGAAGCGGATCGCGTTGGCGAGTTTGCTTCCCCTGCGTTCGACGAGATAGAGACCCGCGCCGAGTCCTATCGGCACACCGATCAGACAGGCCAAAAGCACCAGCTCGATGGTGCCGACGATCGCGTTTGCCATCCCCCCGCCGGCTTCTCCAACCGGCGTTGGCATATGGATAAAGAAGGCCGCATTGAGACTCGAGGCGCCTTTGTAAACCAGGTAACCGAGGATCAGGAAAAGCGGCACTATAGTGATCGCCGTCGCGCACATCGTGAGGCCCATCATGACGTCGCTCTTGATGCGGCGATAACGCTGAAGCCTGAGTTCCCCTACCGCGACAGTCATCAGCGTTCTCCTCGTGCCGCGCGGGCGGTACCTCTGATCACCAGCATCCGCGCAAGAACGTTCAACACCAGCGCCATACCCAGCAGGACAAGGCCGAGTTCGATCAACGATGATTGATAAAGATCGCTGGTCGCTTCAGCGAATTCGTTCGCGATGACGCTCGCCAGCGTCGCCGAAGGCTTGAACAGCGACGCCGAAATGATCGGCGAATTTCCGATAACCATCGCCACGGCGATCGTTTCGCCGAGCGCGCGGCCCAATCCCAGCGCGATCGCACCCACTATTCCCGACCGGCTGGGCGGAAGCACTGCCGCGCGCACCATCTCCCATTTCGTGGCGCCCAAAGCCAAAGCGGCCTCACGCTGCTGGCGCGGCACGGCGCGAAATACGTCGGTGCAGACCGACGATATGTAGGGCATGATCATGATCGCGAGCACAACCGCCGCCGTCAGCATCCCGACCGCAACGTGCGGCCCCTTGAACAAAGGGAGAAAGCCGAACACGGCGCTCAGGATGGGATCGATATGATCTCTCAGCCACGGGCCGAGCATGAATACCGCCCACAATCCGTAAACGACGCTGGGAATCGCGGCCAGCAACTCGACCATGAACCCGATCGGGCGCGCCAGCCATAGAGGAGACAACTCGCTCATACACAGCGCAACGCCCAGGCTGAGCGGAACCGCGATCGCAAGAGCGATAATCGACGAAACGGCCGTGCCGTACATGAAGGGCAGCGCGCCGTAAGAATCATTGACGGGATCCCAATCGGTGCTGGTGAGGAATCCAAACCCGAACTGCCTAATCGACGGCGCGGAGGAATGGACCAGAATAATTGTAAGCAGGATGATCAAGCCCAAGACGAGCAGCGCCAGTCCTGCGGTCGTAAGGGTAAAGACGCGATCGCCGTAATCACGGACACGCAGTTTGGCGCGTGTGGTTTCGCCCGCTATCTGAAACTGTGTGGTTGCGGTTTCTGCTCCGTTGGACAAGCGGATGCCCTCGTCGTCTCTGATCGTTGTCACAGATCGGCGTCAGGTCACGCCGTGACTCAGTTTAGCTGGGTCGCGGACGTTAACTTAAGAGGTAATTGTTACGGCGAGATTAAGCCGGAAAGAAGAATTCACTCGCGTTTCTAGGAAAAAATAATATTTGGCTTAAGAGATACTAATCCTGTCGATACCACCCATATAGGGTCGTAGCACCGGCGGTATCGTGATGCTGCCGTCTTCATTCTGATAATTTTCCATGACCGCGATCAGCGTACGCGGCAGCCCGAGACCGGACCCGTTGAGAGTATGCACAAACTCGGGCTTGCCGCCCTTTTCACGAAATCTAATCTGCGCGCGACGCGCCTGAAAATCCCAACAATTCGAGCATGAGCTGACTTCGAGCCATTCCCGCACGCCCGGCGCCCACATCTCGACGTCGTATTTCGCCGCGGCTGAGAATCCGAGGTCGCCTGTGCACATCTGGATCACTCGAAACGGAATCTCGAGGCGACGGCAGATTTCGCACGCATCCTCGACGAGCCTTTCCAGTTCCTCGTCCGAGGTCGCCGGGTGGACCACCTTGACCATCTCAACTTTGTCGAACTGATGGCCGCGCTTGATACCGCGAACGTCGCGACCTGCCGACATCTTCTCGCGGCGAAAACACGGCGTATACGCTGTCAGGTAGATGGGCAGCCGGTCGGCGTCGAGGATTTCCCGGGCGTACATGTTCGTCAGCGGAACCTCGGCGGTCGGGATGAACCAGAAATCCTCGTCTTTGTCGCGATACATCGTGTCTTCGAATTTCGGCAGATGCGCGCTGCCGGTCACCGAGGTCGTATTCACCATCAGCGGCGGCGCGACTTCGAGATACTTCTGCTCCTTCGTCTTAACGTCGAGCATCCACGCGATTAGCGCCCGCTCGAGCCTCGCGCCCGCGCCGAGCAGGAAATGAAATCGCGTTCCTGAGAGCTTCACCCCTCGATCGAAATCGATAATTCCGAGCTTCTCGCCAAGCTCCCAATGAGGCTTCGGCTCGAAAGACGTGAACTTCTGCGGCTCGCCCTCGGTTCGGGCGATCTTGTTCTCACTGTCGTCCTTTCCCACCGGGACGTAATCGCGCGGGAGATTCGGCAGCCATAGCAGCACCCGTTCGCATTCGTTCTCCAGCGCCGCGAGGTCGCGTTCTCCCGCCGAGATTTTCTCACCCAACTCGCGCATCTGGGCGCGTTTGGCGTCTCGCGCCTCCGCCGATGCGCTCGCCAGTTCCTTGGATTCTCGCGTGCGCTGCGCGCGCATCTCGTCGAGTTCGCGCTGAAGCTTGCGACGTCGCGCGTCGGCTTCGAGCACACGGTCGACCTCGGCAGGGTCCGCGCCGGTCTGGGTGAGTTTCGTGCGGACAAGTTCGGGTTGTTCGCGAATCAGCTTTATATCCAGCATCTAAAATGCGTTCCTTAAATGTTCGATTTTCGGGCGGCGGCCGTCGGATGTTATCGCGACGACGTCGAACCGCATCGGCAGCCTGTCGGCCCGGTAGCGCGACGCATATATCTCGGCTGCACGACGAATCCTAAGCTGCTTGCGATCGTCGACCGCCGCCTCCGGACGCCCCGCCGTCACGCTGCGCCGCGCTTTTACTTCCACAAACACGAGAGTGTCGCCCTCGAGGGCTACGAGATCGATCTCCGCTCCTGCAGCGCGAAAGTTGCGCGTGACGACCCGAAAGCCGGCGCGTCGCAGATGGCGCTCTGCCAGCCGCTCGCCGTCGCGTCCGAACTCATAATGTCCGGGCACGCGCGAGAAAAGCCCGCTGAACCACCGGGCCGCGTTCGATATCCCGCCTCGCAACGATAGCGACGGCTTTATCACCATGAACGTCCAAAGTCTCCGCCCTGTTGGGCAAGCCTCAAGGCTAAACGCCGTTAGGATCTGCCGCAAGCTGAGGGAGAAGCGCCGGCTGGGCTCTTTGCTGTCATTCCCGCGCGTCTGCTCTGTTTTGACCGGCGCGCGAGGAATCCCGGGGCGATGGTCGATCGGTCACTTCCAGCGGCGCTCGCATCCTGACTCGCGGACCACTTGATGTTACGATTGCCCCCTTATGGCATCCGAAAAGATCAGCGTCGAACAGGTGCGCCACGTTGCTCTGCTCGCGCGGCTGGAGCTTAGCGCCGAAGACGAGGCGAAACTCCAGACCGACATGAGCAATATCCTCGATTACGTCGACAAGCTTAACGAACTCGATACCTCCGCGATCGAGCCGACGGCGCAGGTGGGCGAGGCGGGAACCCCGATGCGCGATGACGCAGTTACGAACTATCCCGACCCCGAAAGGATGCTCGCTAATGCGCCAAAGCGGCGCGGCGGCTTCTTTGAAGTACCGAAGATTATCGAATGAAGATCATTGAATAATGGCTACGGACCTGAACAAGTTGACTATCGCCGATGCGCGAGCGTTGCTCGATCGGCGTGAAATTTCGTCGCGCGAACTGACGCGCGCATGTCTCGATCGAATCACCGCGGTTGAGCCCCGGCTCAACGCCTTTATCACGGTTTGCGAACGCGAGGCCCTCGAACAGGCGGACGCTGCCGACAAACGGCTCGCAGCCGGAGAATCTCAAGCGATGCTTGGGATTCCGATGGCGATCAAGGACATCTATGCGACCGCAGGCGTGCGCACGACCTGCGCATCGAAGATTCTCACGAACTTCGTCCCGCCCTTCGACGCCACTGTTATCGCGAAGTTGCGCGCGCAGGGCGCTATCTTCCTCGGCAAGGCCAACATGGACGAGTTCGCGATGGGCTCGTCGACGGAAAACTCCGCATTCGGTCCGACCCGAAATCCGCACGATCTCAATCGTGTCGCGGGAGGATCGTCGGGCGGATCGGCAGCCGCCGTCGCCGCCAACGAATGTCTTGCCTCGCTCGGCACCGATACCGGAGGCTCGATTCGTGAACCCGCGTCGTTCTGCGGCGTCGTCGGGATCAAGCCGACGTACAGCAGGGTGAGCCGCTACGGCGTCGTCGCGTATGCGTCGTCGCTCGATCAGGTGGGGCCATTCGCGAAAACCGTCCGAGACGCGGCGACCGTGCTGGGCGCAGTCGCGGGAGTCGACCGTCGCGATTCGACGTGCTCGGCCCGTACGGTTCCTGATTATGCTCGCGCCATGACAGGCGACGTTAAAGGCGTGCGCATCGGCGTTCCGAAAGAGTACTTCGTCGAGGGGATGGAGCCCGAGGTCGAGACTGCCGTGCGCGGCGCTCTAAAGCGCTACGAATCGATGGGCGCGCGGACGGTCGAAATTTCGCTGCCGCACACTCCGTATGCGATCGCGGCCTACTATCTGATCGCCACGGCAGAGGCGAGCGCGAACCTCGCGCGCTACGACGGTATCCGCTATGGACTGCGCGTCGAAGCGGACAACCATATCGCTCTCTACAATCGCTCGCGCGCGGCCGGCTTCGGCGCGGAGGTCAAGCGGCGCATCATGCTCGGGACCTTCGCGCTCTCCGCCGGATACTACGACGCCTATTATCTGAAGGCGCAGAAAGTGCGCACGCTGATTCGCCGCGATTTTGAGCGCGCGTTCGAGAGCTGCGACGCGATCATCGTACCGGTGGCGCCCACGACGGCATTCCGCCTTGGCGAGAAAACCGACGATCCGCTCCAGATGTACCTCTCGGATATCTTCACGATTTCGGTCAACCTCGCGGGTTTGCCCGCGATGTCGATACCGTGCGGCTTCGACAACGCGGGGCTGCCGATCGGGATGCAGATAATCGCGCCGGCCTTTGCGGAAGAAACGATCTTCAGAATCGGCGACGCTTACGAACGGTCGGGCGCAACGACTCCACGAGCGACGAAAATATGAACGATGACTCCTCTCCCGTTTTGTGACGGGAGAGGTCAGGGTGAGGGCTAAGGCACTATCGCGATGAGCCTCGAAAAATACGAATCCGTAATCGGGCTGGAAGTTCACGCCCAGCTTTTGACGAAGTCGAAGATGTTCTGCGGATGCTCGACGTCGTTCGGCGCAGCGCCCAACGAGAACGTATGCCCTGTCTGCATGGGGATGCCGGGCGTGCTGCCCGTGCTGAATCGCTCCGCCGTCGAGCTGGCGGTGCGCGCGGGAATCGCGGCCCATTGCGAGATCGCGCCGCATTCGATTTTCGATCGCAAGAGCTATTTCTATCCCGACCTGCCCAAGGGCTATCAGATAAGCCAGTACGAAACGCCGGTATGCAAAGGCGGCTACGTCGAAATCTCGGTCGGAAAAGATAACCCGCAAACGCGGCGCATCCGGTTGGTCCGAATCCATCTCGAGGAGGACGCCGGCAAGAATATCCACGAGGCGTCTGGCTCTCTCGTCGATTTCAATCGCTCGGGAGTCCCGCTGCTGGAAATCGTGAGCGAACCCGATATCCGCAGCGCCGAGGAAGCGGGCGCATACCTGCGCTCGCTGCACGCGATCCTGCGCTACGCCGACATCTCGGACGCACGGATGGAAGAAGGAAGCATGAGATGCGACGTGAACGTATCGGTGCGTCCGCGCGGCGCTGAGAAGTACGGCGTCAAGACGGAAATCAAGAATCTCAATTCGTTTCGGTTTGTCGAAAAGGCGATCGATTTCGAGGTGTCGCGGCAAATCGACGTTCTCGAATCGGGCGGCAAGATCAGCCAGGAAACCCATCTCTGGGACCCTGTGCGCGAGCAGACGCGTCCGATGCGCTCGAAGGAGTTCGCCAACGACTATCGCTATTTTCCGGAGCCGGATCTTCCGCCGCTGCGCGTCCCGCCCGATTTGGTGGAGAAGGTCAAGACGGAGATGCCGGAGCTTCCTGCAGATCGCCGCGCGCGATACATCCGCGATTTCGGCCTGACGCCCTACGAGGCCGACGTCCTGATCGCGGAGCGTGAGATCGCGGATTACTTCGAAGCCGCGCTGCCGGGGCTCAAGAATCGCAAGACCGCGGCGAACTGGGTGATGACCGAAGTGCTGCGCGCCGTACGTGAAAGCGGCGAGGCGCTCGACAAATCCGCTCCCGAAGCTTCGGAGACGGGCGCGCTTCTCAAGATGGTCGAGGCCGACGAGATAAGCCTCAATGCCGCGAAGACCGCCTTCGCCGCGATGTGCAAGTCGGGCAAGTCCGCAAAGGCCACCGTCGCGGAACTCGGATTGGCGCAGGTATCCGACGAGGGCGCGATCGCATCCGCGTGCGACAAGGTGATCGCTGCGGAGCCCGCCAAGGTGGTCGAGTATCGCGGCGGCCGCGACAAGCTCTTCGGATTCTTCGTCGGCCAGGTAATGAAATCGATGGGCGGCAAAGCCAACCCGAAAGTGATCAACGAGATTCTGAAAGCGAAGCTCGCGGGTTAGCGTACCTTCTTATCCGGTTCCTAACATCAGTGCATCGGCGCCATTCTGTAAGGTCGTGCGCAGGCTCGTAAAGGGCCTGCGTGAAGAAACCTAGGCTCCGTCATAGTGCGTAGCATGGCCTGAGTCACTTGTTGATTCCCGTGAAACAACCTACTTTAAGGGACCT
>DASPQU010000337.1:0-5377 GCA_035624805.1 Binataceae bacterium (SeqCode)
AAGCTCCACATCATCAAGGGCGCGGGTCATATGTTCTTCTGGGAGGCTATTGACGAGGCGGTCCGTGTGCCCGGCGACTTTCTCAGCGCAGTGAAATAACAGGAGCGAAACGCCGATGGCGAACTACGAGACGATTGTTTACGAAAAGGTCGAAGACAAGATTTTCCGCCTTACTCTGAACCGGCCCGAGAAGCTAAATGCGATGTCGCCGAAGCTGCTCGGCGAATTCCATCAGGCGCTCGACGAATTCGAAGCCGATATGGCGGCGAGCGTACTGATAATCCGCGGCGCGGGGCGCGCATTCTGTGCGGGATACGATTTGCAGGGCACGCAGCACCCGGGATCGCAATTCACCGTGACAAACGATCGAATGGGTTTGCAGCGGCTGGTGAATCAATGGCAGCGGTTGTGGGCGCTTCCGAAGCCGACCATCGCGCAGGTGCACGGTTTCTGCCTCGCCGGCGCGACCGAGTTGATTGGGCACTGCGATATCGTGTTTGCGAGCGAGGACGCCCAGTTCGGACACCCGGCGGGACGCTCCCTGGGGATAATTCCAACGCTGTCGATGTGGCCGATTCTGATGGGTCCGCGAAAGAGCAAGGAGTATTTCTTCACCGGCGACTACATCCCGGCGAATGAAGCGCTCGACTGGCATCTAATCAATCACGTCTGTCCCAAGGACAAACTCGAAAGCGAGACGCTCGCCTACGCGCGCCGTGTCGCGATGGTTCCGGTTGACCTGCTGACGCTGCACAAGGCGGCGGTGAATCGTTTCTATGAGGTCATGGGGATTCGCGCCGCCGAGCAGTCGTCGGCGGACCTTGACGTCATCGCGCATCAGACCGAGACGGTTAAGGCGTGGATGAAAGCGAGCCGCGAGCAGGGCCTCAAGTCAGCTCTGACCGAACGCGACCGCCCCTTCGCGAAGAAGAAGTAGCGACTCCGATTTCCAGCAGACTTCGCCTCAATAAGATGGCAGTTTTGCGCACTGGTTCAGTTTAAGCAGCGGACCACGAATGCCGCGCTCCTTTATTTGTCACCCCCGCGCGCGCTTTCAGGCTCGGCCTCGAATCGTCCCATGAGTTGTGCCGTCAGTACCTGCCGCGCGAAGGGGTCCCGGAATAGCGATGATCGCTGCCGCCGGGATTCCTCGCGCGCCGGACAGAACCGATCAGACGCGCGGGAATGACAGAAGAACGACTCCCAAACTAAACCGGTGCCGCCTCTGCCGCCGGATAAGGCTTCGCTGGCGATCCGCCGACCTTCGCAATTACTATTGCGGGTCGAACAGGAGAACTGCTGCGATGAGGTTTCACTGGTTCGCCGAGGTTACCTATCCGCATCTGCCCGCCGATTTTCGCGAGCGATATCCGTCCGCATGGGTCACGCCTCCCGCTGCGCTCATCGACGGGGAGAAAGCGGGCGAGATGTATCGGATGTTTATCCGATTGATGCGGCTTGCCGACCGCGTAGGGTTCGACGGGCTCACCGTTAACGAGCATCATCAGACGCCTCTCGCGGTCACGCCGTCGCCGAATCTGCTCGCGGCGAGCCTCGCGTCAAGCACGCAGAACGCTGCGATAACGATCGTCGGTAACTCGCTGGCGCTCTACAATCCGCCGATTCGCGTTGCCGAGGAGTATGCGTATCTGGATTGCCTCTCGGGAGGACGGCTTGCGGCGGGATTCGTTCTCGGCACGCCGATGGACTCGACGTTCGCCTACGGAATGCCGCCGATCGAGATGCGCGAGCGATTCGAGGAGGCGCGGCAACTCATCCTGCGCGCATGGTCCGAACCCGAACCGTTCGCATTCAACGGCAAGTACAACAAGCTGCGCTACGTCAATATCTGGCCGCGGCCGATACAGAAGAATCTACCGATTTGGGTGCCCGGCGGAGGCGGAAGCGTCGAGACCTGGGACCTGGTTATCAAGCACGACTACTGTTACGGGCATCTCTCGTTTTCCGGACTGTATTCATCGAAGCCGCTGGTCGATGAATTCTGGGCATACGTCGACAAGCACGGCGGCAACATGAATCCGCATCGCATGGCGTTTACGCAAATCGTATGCGTAGCCAACACCGATGCTGAAGCGGAACGCCTTTATTACGACGCGGTCAGATATTTCCATCGCAACTCCGTTCCTGCGCCAGGATTCGCGAATCCTCCCGGCTACACGACAATCCGATCGATTCAATCGCAATCCGCACAGTTGAAAGTCGGGCAAAGCAAACTGACGCCCGAAGATCGGCTGCGCGCCAGCCGCGGCGAGATGAAGTTTTGGGAATACGACGAGAAGGGATACATCATCGCGGGCACGCCACGACGCGTCCGGCAGCGGTTGCGCGAACTGATAACCGATCTCCGCGTCGGTCAGTTAATTGCGACGCCCCACATGGGAAATCTGCCGGAGGAAGTCGGCGCGGAAAACACCCGCCTGTTTGGGACCGCCGTCGCCCCTTATTTGCGCGATTTATGGGACGACCAGCCCGATTACTGGACGCCGCAAGCGAGTCAGGAATTGGTCAAGCTGAACGCTCCGCGGCCGATCCACGAGGGCGAGAGCAACGCGCACAGCGCATCGAGATAGCAAATCCGTTTGAAAAAGGATTACGCTTTTATCGGTTGGCGCGAGGTTCTTGCGATGGCTGCTGCTAAGCGTCGGTTAAGTTTCGGCCTCTGGTACGACTTCCGCAATCCGCTTCGATGGCGTCAGCCGTTCGACCGCCTGTACAACGAGACTATCGATCAAATCGCGTGGGCGGAGAACAATGGCTTCGATTACGTCTGGCTCTCCGAGCATCACTTTATCGACGACGGATACTCGCCCGCGCTGATGCCGACTGCCGCTGCGATCGCGGCGCGCACCAAACGAATCCGGATTTCGACGGCCGTACTGCTGATGCCGTTTCATAATCCGATCCGGATGGCGGAAGACGCAGCGACCGTCGATGTCATCTCGGGAGGGCGATTCGAGCTCGGCGTCGGCACCGGATACAAGCTCGAGGAATTCGACGCGTTCCAGATTCCGTTCAAGGAACGCGGTCGGCGCACCGACGAATCGCTGGAGATTATCCGACGCCTGTGGGAGGGCGAGACGCTTTCCTTTGAGGGCCGCCATTTCAAGTTCAAGAACGTCAAGCTGACGCCCGAACCGATTCAGAAGCCGCGGCCTCGATTATGGGTGGGAGGGTTCACGCCCGCCGCGGCACGACGCGCGGCCCGCTACGCCGATGGTTTTGTCGGTTGGCCCGAGAAGGCGGTTTGGGACATCTACACTTCGGAACTCGCCAAGCTCGGCAAATCGGCCGACAACCTGCGTCTTGCGCGAATGGCGTTTCCCGTTATTCCGTCACGCGATCCTGAAAAAACGTGGAACGAGGCTGCCGACCACATCATCTATCAGCACAATCTCTATTCGCGATGGTATCGCGAGGCGGGCGACGATCGCATGGGGCCCGAGGTGCGCGATCGCGCGCATCTGCGCGAACTTGGAACTTTCAAGGTCTACGATGTCGACGGATGCATCAAGGCGATTCGCGAAGCTACGGCCGATCTCCCCTATACCGATTTCTTTTCGTTCTTCCTGCCGCCGGGATTGCCGCCGCGATGGTTGCAGCCGCATCTGGAATTGTTTGCGTCCAAAGTCATCCCGGCTTTTCGATGAATGTGTCCGTGAGCGTGTGTCGGGAATAATCGATGGGCAAGCCGCCACGCCCCGAACGCGATCTGCCCGCGTACTTTCATCGCCTGACGCCGCGTTTTCAGCAGGCTTATCTTAAGAGCGATGCAACAGCAAAATTCGAGCCTCTGCCGGACGCGATTGCGATCCAATATGCGCAGGAACTCGTGGCGGTTCTCGAGAAAGGGCGCATCGCGGATATCGAAAGGGCGGCCGGTGCGCTCGTCGCAGAGCTATGCCGCGTCTACGCGGTCAGGCCGGTGAAGGTGACCGTCAAGGGCGTGCGGCCCCATAATGCGCGTGGCGAATTGCACGGGCTATTCAAGGTGCAGCGTCCGCCGGAGATCGTTTTGTGGATGAAAACCGCCCAGCGCCATGACGTCGTCAAGCCGCGCACATTTATCCGGACCCTGCTTCACGAAGTTTGCCACTATTTCGATTACGTCGTGTTGGAGCTCGACGATTCGTTTCACACGATGGGATTTTTCAAGCGCGAATCGTTCCTGACGCGCGCCCTGATGGGAACCGGCGGGAAAGACGAGCATCCCGTCAAGAGTCAGCCAATCGATCCCGTCAAACAACCACGAATGCTTTGATCGCAAGCGCGGGATCGTGTGCCGTTTGAATTACCTTCCGGCGTGTTTTCGTCCGATAAAAGCGGCGACAAGGGCGATTGCGGCGCGAAGATTGTCATCTTCCGTTCGACCGCTGCGAGCGCGTGGTTTGAAAGAATGGTCCCCGTCTTCGATCCACTCGATGCGAATCGTACGGGACAGGCGATAACCGGAGACTTCCTTCGGAGCACCGAAGCTGTCGCGCGTGCCTTGCAGGATCAGAGTCGGCGTCCGCAGATTTTCGAGATGTCCGGTTCGCGTTCGAGCGAGATTTCCCGGAGGATGGAACGGATAGCCGAGGCATACAAGACCGTGAACCTCGGCTTCATCGGCAATCATACTTGCGATACGCCCGCCCAGCGATTTGCCGCCGATGAAGAGACGGCTGCCGCCGCCGAGTTCGTCGATGGCATCGAGCCACGCCTTCTTAAGAACTTGCTCTGAATCCGGGGCAGTCTTCTTGCCGGTATCGCGCCATCTGCGCATATACGGGAACTCGAAGCGAATCACGCGAACGCCGCATGCGGCCACGCCTTGCGCGATGGCCTGCATGAATGGCGAATCCATCGGCGCGCCGGCGCCGGGCGCGAGCACGAGCGTCGTCGCTGCTGTATCAATTCCATCGACGAGAAAGCGGCTCTTGCCGGTCATCTTCACACGCCAAAGAAGCGAAAATAATTTTTACCTAACTTTAGTTCTTGTGATAAACAGTTGGTTTCACTATGAAGTTAGCTGGTCGTTTCGGCGCAGAGGTGTTTCACATTGCCGAACAGTGTCAGTGGCCGGGCAAATTTGCGAGTCGCTAAAGCCGCCACGATTCTTGCCCTGGTCGCCGCTTCAGTTGTGCTGCTTGCTTTCGAGGAGCCCGGGGCGCCCGTTTATCCATCTGTACCTGCGCAGTATCGCGCACAGCGCGATGCCTATTGGGCAAGCAAGCTCGGTCGGCAGTTCGGCGTGCCGGAGGGCGCTTACGCGGCGGCTCTCACGCACGCCGCTGCATCCCAGGCGCGAATTAAAGCCGCAGGACCACGCGTCAAGGCGGCATCGTTGCCCGCCTGGACCTTCATCGGTCCCCAGCCG
>DASPQU010000338.1:0-5092 GCA_035624805.1 Binataceae bacterium (SeqCode)
CGAAGCGGGCCTGCGCGACAACGATCCCGAAATCGCTCCGAGCCAGATCTACTCGTACGCCGCGCTCAAAATGGGTGTGCCGGTCGCCAACGGCGCTCCGAACTTGAGCGTCGACACGCCGGCGCTGCTCGAGCTTGCGCGCGCGCAGAACCTTCCGGTGTGCGGCAAGGACTTCAAGACCGGGCAGACGCTGATGAAAACGATCATCGCGCCGGGCCTGAAGGCGCGGATGCTCGGGATGGCGGGATGGTATTCGACGAACATCCTGGGAAATCGCGACGGCGAGGTGCTCGACGATCCCGGCTCGTTCAAATCAAAGGAGGAGACGAAGCTCTCTGTCCTCGATCAGATCCTCCAGCCCGAGCTTCATCCCAAGCTCTACGGCAACGTCTACCATTCGGTGCGGATCAATTACTATCCGCCGCGCGGCGACGCCAAGGAGGGATGGGACAATATCGACATTTTCGGATGGCTCGGGTATCCGATGCAGATCAAGATCAACTTCCTTTGCCGCGACTCGATTCTGGCCGCGCCGATCGTGCTCGATCTCGTGCTGTTCCTCGATCTGGCGCATCGCGCCGGGATGCGCGGCATCCAGGAGTGGCTGTCGTTCTACTTCAAGGCGCCGATGCATGCGCCGCAGGTCTATCCCGAGCATGACATCTTCATCCAGTTGATGAAGCTCAAGAACACGCTGCGCTGGATGCGCGGCGAAGACCTGATCACGCATCTGGGGTTGGAGTATTACGACTGAGACGATGTGATCGAAGTCAAACACTGCGAACGAGGCGTGCCTATGCAGCCCCTCTCCCTGACCAGGGAGAGGGCAAGCGGCGCGGCGATTTCTTTCACAGATTTTCGCGGGCCATGTCGCCCGAGCCGTGGAGCCACGACGCCTTTTCCACGGAATCGCCGTGACGCGCGGGTGAGGGTTTTCTGCGACGACAACGCGAAGCGATGGCTCTCAGCGATCCGCGCGACAACGGAGCGCGCGAAAATCTGTGAAAGAAATCGCTTCGCGTTTATCTTTCGACTTCGCTCGCAGACTCGCTCCGCTCAAGATGACGGAAAAAAGGGAGGCTGGATGCGCGGCGAGGACCTGATCACGCATCTGGGGTTGGAGTATTACGACTAAGAGGGCGCGGCCGCTTTCTGTCATTCCTGCGCGTCTGATTGGTCTTGTCCGGCACGCGCGGAATCCCGGATTCACCGATACTGGCCCGCAAGAGATTTTTCCGACTCTCACACCCTCGTCATCCTGAGCAAGCGAGATTCCTTCCGAGCGCTGCGAAGGATCTCGCCCGGTCCTCCGGGCGTCTAACGAAGCCTCGCGTCTGACACGCTTCCATGGACAGGCAGGGACGCCTGTCCCACCGACTGCGGTCCGTATCCGATGGCTCTTTCACCAGGTAGTCGGGCGCTCATAAAATTGGCTGCGATGGGCGTTCTCGAAGACAAAACGATAGTTCTCGGCGTCACGGGCGGGATCGCTGCGTACAAGGCGGCTGAGATCGTCCGGCTGCTGATTCAGCGCGGGGCGAAACTGCGGGTCGTGATGACGCGTAATGCGCAGGAATTCATCACGCCGCTCACGATGCAGACGCTGTCGCAGAATCCTGTTGCGACCGACACGTTCAGTCTCACCCAGGAATCCGAGATCGGCCATATCCGCCTCGCGGACACCGCCGACGCGATCCTGATCGCGCCAGCGACTGCGGATGTAATCGCGAAGGCTGCCGTCGGAATCGCCGACGATCTCCTGACGACCGTCTTGCTCGCGACGCGCGCGCCCGCCGCGTTCGCGCCCGCGATGAACGTTCACATGTATGCGCATCCGACCGTGACGGAGAATCTCGAACGATTGCGCTCGCGCGGCGTGACGATTGTCGAACCCGCCGAAGGTGACCTCGCGTGCGGATACGAAGGCAAGGGACGCCTGCCTGATCCTGCGATTGTGGTCGATGAGGTCGAACGGATGCTGTCATCGCGCGATCTCGCCGGCGAGCGGATTTTGGTGACAGCGGGGCCGACGCAGGAGGCGATCGATCCGGTGCGGTTCATATCGAACCGCTCGTCCGGGAAGATGGGCTATGCGATCGCGCGCGCGGCATGGCGGCGCGGCGCGGAGGTCAAGCTCGTTTCGGGGCCGTCGTCGCTGGCCGCTCCCCACGGCGTCGAGCGCATCGACGCGGTAAGCGCCCGCGATCTGCTCGATGCAACCGCTCAGAATTTCCCGTGGTCGACGGCGCTGGTGATGGCGGCGGCGATTGCGGATTTTCGTCCCGCAAAACCCGCGTCGCAGAAAATCAAAAAAAGCGCGTCGGGGATAGCGCTCGAACTTGCTCCTATCGCCGACGAGATGCCGCGGCTGGCCGCGCGAAAAGGAAATCGAATCGTGATCGGTTTTGCCGCCGAGACCGAGAATCTCGACGCGAATGCGCGCGACAAGCTGCGCCGCAAGGGCCTCGATCTGATCGTCGCCAACGATGTCACTCAGGAGGGCGCGGGTTTCGCGGTCGATACGAATATCGTCACGCTGATCGCCGCCGACGGCTCCGCCGAGAATCTTCCCAAGCTCAGCAAGGACGAAGTCGCGGATGCGATCCTCGATCGCATCGTCGCGATTCGCTCGCGCAGGCCGCGCGCTCGCTCTGGTGGCGCAGTTCTCCGATCAGCCCAGGGTTTGCGCCGCCGTCGATCGTGACGTTCGCGCCGTGAGCTGGTGTTGCGTCGACAAAAGAAGTTGTAGAGCGTTGCGCGCGGAATGAGATTCCTCGCTTCGCTCAGAACGACAGTCCTCGCCCCGTCGGGGAGAGGACGCCGCGAAGCGGCAGGTGAGGGTCCGCTGTCAGCGCGTCGCGATGCGGCGACGCGCGATTCAAGTAATCGCGCGCAAAAAAAGCGCGCTGGAAAATGACCCTCACCCAGAGCGAAAAACACGCTCTGACCTCTCCCTGATCCGGGAGAGGTTCTGCAAAATGGATCGCTCGTCGCGAAGAGAGGCTGCTTAAAAGCGCCTCTCCCTGACTAGGGAGAGGTTCTGCAGAGTCATTGTGTGAGCTTGTAAAGAAGGATTTCTGAGCGGGCTTTCGCTGGTCGTCATCCTGAACGGGGGCTGCCGAAGTGAAGGATCTCGCGCGGTCTTCCGCGCGTCAAGCAGCGCCCTCGCAAGACACCCGGAGGTCCGGGCGAGATCCTTCGACTCCGCTCGAAAAAACCTCGCTTTGCTCAGGATGACGTCCGAGGCGAATGGCCCTCACCCGGAGCGAAAAAAATCGCTCCGACCTCTCCCTGATCCGGGAGAGGTTCTGCAAAAAAGATCGCTCGTCGCGAAGAGAAGCTCCTTAAAAGCCCCTCTCCCTGACCAGGGAGAGGGCAAGCGGCGCGGCGATTTCTTTGAAAGATTTTCGCTCGCTCCGATGTCGCCCGAGCCCGACGTCTGGCAATGGCTCTCCTTTTGAAATCGCCGTGACGCGCGGGTGAGGGTTTTCCGCCAGTGCGTCGCGATGGGGTCGCGCAGTTATCCGATCAGCCCAGGGTTCGCGCCGCCGTCGATCGTGATGTTCGCGCCGTGGATGAACGACGCGCGCTCCGAGGCGAGAAACATAATCAGGTCTGCGACTTCCTCTGCGGCACCCGGCCGCCCCATCGGAGTCATCCGCTTCATGATTTCCTCGACGCTCTGTCCCGCGCCGGCGGCGCGCGCTCGCTGCTCGGTAAACAGCTTCAGGCGTTCGGTGAGGATGGGTCCCGGATTGATTCCCACGACGCGCACGCCATGCCGGGCTCCCTCGGCCGCAAGCGCCTTGGTGAAATGATTCAGAGCGGCGTTGGCCGCACCGCCCACCATATATCCAGCGCTGGGCGCGAGTCCTCCGGTTCCGATCACATTGACGATAACGCCGCTGCGTCGCGCCGCCATATGCGGAAGGACTTCGCGCGCCATCCGGACGTAGCCGAAGAATTTGAGCTCGAAATCGGTCTTCCACGCCTCGTCCGTGATCTTCTGGAAATCACCCGGACGCGCGCTGCCCGCGTTGTTTACCAGAACGTCGATTCTTCCGAACGCCGCGATCGCTCGCGCGACGACGCGCTTGATAGCCAAGGGATCTGTGAGGTCGGCCTCGACCGCTTCGATACGTTCTTGCCCCTCGGCGCCCGCAGCACGAATCGTTTCGTCGAGCGCCTCGCGACCTCGCGCACATACGAGCACCGACATTCCTTCAGCAAGCATCCCGAGCGCGGCCGCCTGTCCGATACCCTTGCTGCCGCCGGTTACGATCGCGACCTTTCCGCCGAGTCCGAGTTCCATGGCATCGATTTCCGCCTTTCGAGCCAAGGTTTCATCGCGGTCGCGCCGGCGTCAAGTTTGTCGTGGCCCGCCTTAACAGGGCGGGCTCCATCTGTCACGATCGCCGCAACCACAGCCATCCATGAAAGACCTCATCGTCGCAACCATCTCGGCCGCAATCGCACGCGCGCACGCAGCCGGCAAACTCAAATCGTCTGCGGTAAGCGTCACGGTTGAAGCGCCGAAGGACGCCGCCCACGGCGATATCGCCACCAACGCGGCGCTCGCGATGGGGCGCGCGGAGGGCAAGCCTCCGCGTGCGATCGCCGAGATCATCCGCGAGCATATCGAGGTTCCCGCCGAGATTGGCGAGGTCAGCGTCGCCGGCCCTGGGTTCATCAATTTCCGGATGGCGCCGCTGTACTGGCATCGCGAGATGCGCGCCGCCGTTGCGCAGGGCGAGACGTATTTTCGTCCGCGCAAATGGACGTTGGCGGATAACGCGCCGGCGAGAATTCAGGTCGAGTTTCTATCCGCGAATCCGACGGGACCGCTCACGGTCGGTCATGGCCGCAATGCCGTGCTCGGTGACACGATCGCCCGGCTCTACGAGATGGCGGGTTTCGACGTCACGCGCGAATACTACTTCAACAACGGCGGCCGCCAGATGCGATTGCTCGGCGAGTCAGTCCGCGCGCGCTACTTGCAGGAGCTTGGTCGCGAGGCGTCGCTGCCCGAGGATGGCTATCAGGGTGAGTATATTCGCGATATCGCACGCGCTCTCAAGAACGAGCAAGGCGA
>DASPQU010000339.1:0-2689 GCA_035624805.1 Binataceae bacterium (SeqCode)
GTGTGCCCGCACCGGCGAGGCTGCGCATATAGTCGATGTGCGCGAGCGCAATCAGGAAGAACGAGAACATGAAGATGTAGAGCGCCTGCTCGCCGTAATGGAATACCCAGCCCGTCATCATGATGCGGCCGGCGGGATAGAACTCGAGGTTCGGATCTTTTTCTCGAGCCTGCTTGAGCAGGTTATGGACGCGATTCCAGAGGTCCTTGTAATCGATACTCTGTTCGTGGAATGCGGCTTGAACGAGCGTCGATTTTTCGTCGGGCGAAACCAGGATTCCCATCACGCCCGCGGCGATACGGCCGCGATCGCGCACCATCTCGCATCCCTTGTCGTCGCTCGGCACGACGTCGGGCATGACCGGAAACGATTCAACGCCCGAGGGACTCGCGCTGGTAACACGAACCTTGCTCGATGCGATCGATACGACGGTGTTGTGGTCGACGCCGGGCAGGAGGTCGATGTCGCGCGTGAGCTTGAAGATCGCGCCAAGGGTCTGCGGCGTATATATCGTGCCCTCTTTGCTATGAATGAGGATCTGAACATCGAGCGGACTCGAAAAATCGCCGTATTGTTTGAAGACGTCGATTATAGAGCTGTTGCGCGGCAGCAGGTCCGAAAAATGCGGCCGGACCTCCATCCGCAGCGCGCCGACGATAGCGACAATCGTGATAATCGTGGAGACGATCAGGTAGCTCCAGCGATGATCTATAATCCAACGGGCGACGCCGCGGCCTTCCTTCTTATCACTTGCCATTGCCAATGCTCACTTCAAGGACGCTTGACGGGCTCGCCATCAAGACCGAGTCGTTGCTGAAAGGAAGGACGGCGGCCAACCATTCGGCCCCCGCTCCCAGATTGTGACTCTGCCACATAAGGTCGTCGCCATTGCGAGTGGCAGTGAGATAGACACCATTGTTGCTCACCGCGACCAGAGTCCCGGAGGCGGTACAGGTAAGACCGTAGATATCGGGAGTCCCGGCGATAGTTGAGCTTTGCCAGTCACCGAGCAGCCCCTTGGCCGAATCGGCGTTCTTTCCCTCAAGCTCGATCCTCTTGCGGACGACGAGGCCCTTCTGTCCGCCCGCAACCAGCATCCCGTTGCAGTAGGTAAGTGCGAACAAAGACGGCGTGACCTTTTCCGCAGTGCTCGGCGCTTCTTTTCCCTCGGCGCCTTTGGCGGGCACGCCCAGCTTTAACTGCTGAACGCCGGCCCCCTTGTTGAGCGTCATCAGAGTTTCGCTCTCGCCGACTACCAGCGCATCATCGTCGCTGACAAACAGCGCGCTGTAGAGATGAGGTAGGTCCGCGTCGCCTTCGGCCGGGAGGTTGATCGTCTTCCAGCTATCCGTGCCGGCCGCCTTGTAAACAACGGCGCCGAAAGCACCCACCGCGATGAAATCTCCGCGCTTGTTTGCAGCTACTCCAAGCAAGCGATCCTTCACACCAGAATCGCGCTTGGTCCATTCCTGAGAATTCGGTTTGGCTTCGAGAATTATCCCGTTCTGGCCCACCGCGACGCCGTCGCCAGCAGGCGAGAACGCGATATCGAGTAAAGCGGAATCGAGTTCCAGCCCGACTCTGGTCCACTGCGCATCGGGCGTTCGCTTGACCAGCAATCCGAAGCTGCCGCACGCCCATAGTTCGTCGCCGCGTTTGGCGAATGCGAAGATGTTATCGTGGGAGGTCCCGCTCCACTGCGTCTTGTAGTCGGGATCTGCGAATGCCGATGACGCGAGCGCCAACGCCATCAACAGCACTGAAAAGCCAACAGCACGTGTTTTCATGAAATGGTTATTTTTGATCGGCTATCCTGTGACGCTCTACGACTGGCTGAATATAGGTTCAGTCGCAAATCGTTATCACACTTCGTTCTTGTCAAAAGCACTTCTTATGATGCGTGTATGAAGCCTTTACGAAAACCGGGTTGAAAATACTGGCCTGGAACGCCAATAGCCTGACGGCAATGGATAAAAACCTTTTCCGCCGTGAAATGTCAAGTCCTGACGCGGATTGGATTGCCCGATCCCGACTCCGAAACAGGCATTTTGCCTCATGGAGCAGCATCGCGAGTCGGTGCAATTCCCATCGATGCCGGTTTCGCGGACATTGCGCTTCGATTACGTTTGTTACCGCGCTGCTCGCTTTTGCGACTCGCGAGATAAATGAACTTCACCCCGCTTGATCCTCGCCTGGCGCGCACTCGAAGCCTCAAGAGTCTTTCGCGGATGGTAAAGCGCGAGGGGTTCGCCGCCGAAATTCCCGCCGGCGCCTCGATGTCGGATTTTATCGCCTCGCTCCCGGACCTTCTGGCGGCGCGCGATCTTCGCGATCTCGCCATCCGAATCGCCGAGACGCGTCGGGCAGGGCGCACTTTCCTTCTTATGATGGGCGCGCATCCGATCAAGGTGGGACTTGGACCGCTCATCGCAGGATTGATTCGCGACGGAATCCTCAGCGCGATAGCCACTAATGGCGCGGCGATAATCCACGATTTCGAACTCGCGCTCGCCGGTCGAACGTCGGAAGATGTCGGCAAAGGTTTGTCGACCGGAGATTTCGGGATGGTCGAGGAAACCGGCGCGTTTCTCAATCGTGTCGCAGCGATGGCCGCTGCAGAGAAAAAGGGAATGGGCGAAATCGCAGGCCGCGAAATCGAGGCTGCGAAGCTGAAATTCCGCGACAACAG
>DASPQU010000340.1:0-2816 GCA_035624805.1 Binataceae bacterium (SeqCode)
TCCGCGTCTGCGTTCGCCGTCAGCCCGAGTCGTCGCGACACGCGACGCACGTGCGTATCGACAACCATCCCCGATTTTCCATGGACGTGGCCGAGCACAACGTTGGCGGTTTTTCGACCGACTCCGTGAAGCGAAAGCAGATCCTCCATCGTCTCGGGAACGCGCCCGCCGAACCGCTCGACAATCTCATGTGCGCTCGCTTTGAGCGCCCTCGCCTTCTGTCTGAAAAAACCCGTGTCGACAATCATGCGCTGCAGGTCTTCGATATCAGCCGCATCGATTGCGTATGCATCGGGATACTTGCGAAAAAGCGCGGGCGTCACCTTGTTCACGCGCGCGTCGGTGCATTGCGCAGAGAGAATCGTCGCCGCGAGACACTGCCACGCGGTCTCAAAATTCAAACTGATGCGCGCTTGCGGATAGAGCCTCGCCAGCTCCGCTGCGATTCGATGCGCCCGCTCGGCTCTCGATTTGGCCGACTCACCGCGCCGTGCTGCCTTTTTCACGCAGCGCGCCTTCTCTTGAGATCGGCGGCAAACGCCGCGCACTCGGATTCTTCACGCTCGCGCGTCCACCCTAGCTGCTCGCCCATAATGCGCGCGGCAGCGGGTCCGGCGGTGGCGGCTTCGAGCGGATATCGCCACGTGAGCGAAGTCCGCCGCACAAGAAAATCGGCGAGCGAGTGCGCCATCTCGTTTCGCACCGCATGAACGACTTCAGCGCCGATCGCCGGACATCCGTCACCAAGCGGTCGCGCCAAATCCGGATCTTCTATCGCGAGCTTGGCGACGATCGAAGCGCGCGTTCCGTATCGCGAGCGCAGAAGGTCGCGAACATCAACGTCGAGTGACGCCAGCGCGTCCGCAGCCCTCGGATCGTTCAACGCTCGCGCGCCGGGGAGCGGAGTCTCCACAGTGGGGCATCGGCCAACATTGCGATTCAGCCCGCGCCCGATACGTCCTACGATTCGGTCTGCGATCTCGCGATGAGTCGTCAGCTTGCCGCCGGCGACGGTAATCATCCCCGGCGCGCTTTCCAGGATTACCTCCTCGCGAGAAACCGACGACGGCGACACGCCTCTGTTGTTTACCTCCAAGGCTCGCAAGCCGGCAAAGCTCGAAGCGATGTCCTCGGCGCCGATGCGGAGCGAAGGCAGGCTCGCATGCAACACCCCGAGCAGATACTTGATATCCGCGGAGTTGACGGCGACTCCTTCAGGATCATCGCTGTAGTCGGTGTCCGTGGTGCCCACGAGCACGTAGCTGTCATGCGGCATCACGAAAACGATTCTCTGTTCGGAGTCGGACAACACCAACGCTTGATGCACGGGCAGCTTGCGCAGGGGGAACACAAGATGGACGCCCTTGGTGAGCCGAACCGAGGGACGTGCGCCCGAATCGTCCATGCGCCGCACGTGATCGACCCACGGTCCCGCAGCATTCACGACGACGCGGGCGCGCAATTCGAAAGTACGGTCGGTGAGAACGTTGCGCAGCGCGATCGCTCGGCCCTTCTCCCGTCCGACGAATCCTTCCACTCGGGCGTAGTTGGCGACCGCGGCTCCATGGATTCCCGCGTCGAGCGCATTTTCGAGCGTAACGCGCGCATCGTCCGCCCAGGCGTCGCAGTAGAGAGCGCCACCGGTGAGGCCCTGGCGAGCCAGCGCGGGCTCGATCTCGATAACTCCGGCGGCATCGAGGCTGCGATGGCGTTCGCCGGCGGGCGTGCGTGCGAAAAGATCATACAGGAACAACCCGGCGGACATGGTAAAGTGCCCGAAGCCGCGACCGCGATAGGTGGGAAAGAGAAACCGTATCGGACGCACGAGATGCGGCGCCGTACGATGTCGCAGCAGCTCACGCTCGCGCAGCGCGCTGTAAACGAGTCGGAATTGATATTGCGGGAGATATCGGAACCCGCCGTGGATGAGTTTCGACGACGCCGACGAAGTCGCGCCGGCGAAATCGCCCGCGTCGACCAGCGCGACGGACAACCCGCGCATCGATGCGTCGCGGGCGATCGCTGCGCCGTTGATGCCCGCGCCGACGACGCATACGTCGAAGGTCTCGCGCGCCATCCGCGCGAGATTCGCCTCGCGATCGAAGGCCGGCTCGTAGGCGACGGTCGTCAGTCTTCGCGGTCCTCCTGGAACGAGTACCGTTCCTCTTTCCACGGATCGGCATGATTATGATAGCCGCGCACTTCCCAGAACCCGCGCCGATCGGCGTCGGTGAACTCGATCGCGCGAACCCACTTGGCGCTTTTCCATGCGTACAGCTTCGGAACGATCAGGCGCAGCGGCCATCCGTGATCAGGTTCGAGATCGCGCCCGTCGTGACGACGAGCCAGCATCACGTCATCGTCGAGAAATTCGCGCAATGGAAGATTCGTCGTATAGCCGCCGTCGCAATGAACGATGGCATGTGTGACGCCCGGCTTGAGGCGCACACGCGCCATCAGGTCGGAGATTTTTACGCCTTCCCATTCGTTGTCGAGTCGCGACCATGTCGTAACGCAGTGGAAATCCGCGACCTGCCCGCTTTGCGGTAGCGCAAGGAATTCCTTGTACGAAAATCGCAGCGGCTCTTCGACCATCCCCAACACACGAAAATCCCACTTCTCGGGATTGAAACGTGGAGTCGGGCCATAGCTTAACACCGGGAATTTGTCGGTCAGATATTGGCCGGGAGGAACCCGCCGGCGCAGGTCCTCGACCATAACGATCCTTCGCGGCATATGAGCGATATAGCCGACCGATGAAAGCGGTTAAAGAGTTTGCGATTTCGCCGTCGCCGCGATAATCGCGTCGCGCATCT
>DASPQU010000341.1:0-5260 GCA_035624805.1 Binataceae bacterium (SeqCode)
CCACAGTCGGCGGCGGCGCGAAGTCGCTGAAGAAAATCGTGAACGTCGTGATTCCCATCGCGACCCGCTTCTTAAAGGCTTCGATCAACTGTGCCGGCGTGCCCTTGATACCGGTGCTGACGAACGGCTGAAGCATCTGCGCCATCTTCCACTTTTGCTCGACTTCGGCTTCGTCCTTGCCGATACAGACCAGAAGCTGCTCGGAGATATCGATCTGATTGAAATCGCGGCCGACGTTCTTGCAGTGTTCTTTGAGGACTCCCAGCTTTTGATTGAAATCCTGATAGCCAGCCGGGCAGTTCCATCGATCGGCATACTGGGCGACCATCCGCAGCATCTTCTTTTCGCCGCTGCCGCCGATTGTGATCGGCGGATTGGGCTTCTGCACGGGTTTGGGATTATTCATCGCACCTTCGATGGAATAATACTTTCCCTTGAAAGAAGGTTTCTTTTCGGGGCCGAGCATCAATTTGAGAATTTGAAGTCCTTCTTCAAATTGCGCGAGACGCTTCCCCATCGACGGGAACGCGTAGCCGTAAGCGCGATATTCCTCGTCCATCCATCCCGCGCCGACGCCGATCTCAAGCCGTCCGTCGCTTACATGGTCGATCGTCGTCAGCGATTTGGCGAGCAGCGCCGGATTTCGATACGAATTGCAGATGACCAGCGTGCCGATGCGCAGCTTTTGCGTGCGCGCTGCCAGCGCGGCCATCATTGTCAGGCATTCTACGTGGTCGAGGTCCGGCATCCCGCGCGTCCAGAAATGATCGACCAGCCACAAGGAATGAAAGCCCAGTTTCTCGACCATCGCGGCGCGGTCGAACAGCCCTTTCGCTGTCTGTCCGGCTTGGGGCGAGAAGAGCGCGAATTCGACTTTCTTGGCCATTATTTTTTTCTCCTCGAGGATGATTCGAAAACAGCTTCTGTGTTTCGCACGGCCTGCGATCACCGTCAACCTCGCGCCCGCAGGCGGCGAAGATGATATAAGTGACGCCCGTCGATGGAGCAGCTATCCGATCACAGAGACCATCGTTTCGAATCGCAGGGGGCGTGGGGGAGCAAGCTGGTCACGATTGCGGGATACCGATGCATCAGATGTGGGCTGCTCTATGTGAGGGCGAATCGCAAAGAAGACGAGAGCGGGAGAATTTTCGCGATCGCGGACGACGGTCGGGTGACGGAGTGCGCCGAGATCGAAGCGACTCCGTGCAATAGGGACGTGAGACATGCTGAGACAACTCAAGCGCGTTAACCAGTTCGCGCGATCGATCGCGATTTCGATTGTTCTTCTTACGCTCGCGATCGCGAGTGCGCGGGCGGCCGACTTCGCGCCGTCCGGGCAGCCGCGAAGTTTCAAAGGCGCGCCAGGCGTTTCGGAATCCAGCTTCGAGGCGTCGGTCGGGCCGTCGCCCTTCGATCACATTGGGCTTCATCACATCGCCAAGCGAGCTACGCCTGACGAGCATCTCGCGATCGTCGTGTTGTATCTACCGGGAACCAACATGAACGGCACGATAGCCCCTGACGATCCGAAATATTCGTTTCCGCTTTTTCTTGCATCGGACGGAATCGATGTATGGACGCTCGACTATCGCACGCATTACGTCCCGCCGACCGCGGAGCGAAACGACCTTTCCGAGCTGAAGTCGTGGACCAACGATCTCTTCAACTCCGATGTCGACGCGGCCGTGAGCTTTGTGCTGGGGCAGACGCATCGCGACAAGCTCTTCGTCGCAGGATTCAGCCGCGGCGTCGAATTCGCATATCTCTACGCCGCCATGCATCCGTCGCGCGTCCAGGGAATAATCGCGCTCGACGGGTTCATCCCGAGGCATCCGAGCCGGACGCCGCCTCCCGATGCTATCGCCGATGACCTCGGCGGGCAGCATCTGACCTTCGACAAGCGCAAGGCGCTGATGGAACTTGTTATCGCCAATCCCGACGGTCCCGCACCGATTCCGAAATACAAGACCGCACGCGAGAATCTTCAGCACGTGCTTTACGATGCGGGCGGCGTTTTCGGGGGACACGGCGGGCTCGCGAATTCGATCGGCGGATACTCGGACCCTGTCGTTCTCGCGCAGGTGCTCGTGACGTACGATCGATGGTGGCCTGCGGTGCAGGACTATGAGAATCCCTTCACAGCCGAACGGCTCGACGCGCTCAAGGCATCGCACATCCCGGTCATCGCTTTTGCCAGCACGAACATTGCGCCGATCTGGCCGTCATGGGTGGAAGACTCAGCCAAATCGACGGGCGGCGCTGTGGCGGTCGCAAAGTTCGCTGATTGGGGCCATCTCGATGTCTTGTGCGGGACGAGTTCGGAAACAAAAGTCTTCGAGCCAACGCTTGCGTGGCTCAAGCAGCGTCAGAAGTAGGCGGATAGTCCGGCATCGTTGGATGCGGTTTCGGACGCGAGGCCGGCAGAATCAGGACTGCGGCCAGCGCCCACATCCCGAACACGAAACCGAGAACCGTCCACAACACTGTTGCGCGCCCGCGTCGCATCGCGATCACGGCGGTAAGCGGCGCCAGCGACGCATCAACCGCGAGCGACGTGACGAGCAGCGTCGCCGCGGATTCTCGATAGCCCATCAGGGCGAATCCCGAAGCGAATCCGATTATCGTCGCGAGCGTTTCCATTGCCGGTTGCGTGATGGCCTTCTCCATATATAGTTGCAACTAATGGCAAGGCGAGAAATGGGCGATCTTGTGACACGGCTTCGGCAGATGAGCGAGGAAGGGCTGACCGCTCTTTTCGACGAGGTGATGAGCAGCGACAAGCTGCGGTCGCGGCTGGGCAAAGCCGGCCAGAATCTGATGGAAAACAAGCACGCGTTCGATCGCAATGTCGAAACCGTGCTCGATTTCGTCAACATTCCTTCCAAAAAAGACGTCCGCGATTTGAAGCAGCGGCTTGACCATCTGAGCGGTCAGCTTTTCAATCTCAACGTCAAGCTGGATCGTCTGCTCGCAGAACGTGGCGGGTTGCATGAACCGCCGCGATCCGCGCCACCGTCGCGACGCAAGAAGAAGACGGAGCGCTAGTTCCTAACTTTGCAGAACCTCTCCCCGACGGGGCGAGGACTTGCAACGCGACAACGGACAGGCAGGGACGCCTGTCCCACTGAAACAAAGCTTCCGACGCGGAGCGCTACGAGCGCGCGGCGGCGGGTCTGATCAGTTCCAGATGCTTAGCGATCTCCGCAAGGTCGGAAAGCGAGCGCGGCTCGTGGCCGAGGTCCTGGGCAGCGAGAATTGAAATTTCTTCCCCACTCGCGGCGCGCAATTCGCCAAATGCGCGAGTCTCGCGCTCGTGGAGCATCTGAAAATCCGCAAGATTTCTTCTGAGCTTGCGCTTGAGGCTTGCAGGAATATCCAACGACGAGATTTCCGACGGATCGGGCAGCGACGCCATCGTTCGATTGACGATCACTGCATCGACCGGCATCCCGGCCTTTTCGAGTGCCGCGACAAATTCCGTCGCCTGAGTGATCCGACCGGAATTCGCAGTTGTCACAACCACGATCGCGGTTTCCGGTGCAGACAACAGTTTATGCGCACGTTCGGCGCGCTCCGCGAAACCGGCGTACATTCCGTCGAATGCATCGACGAACGCCTGAACATCGGCGAGCAGATTCAGACGCGCAAGACGATCGAACGCCGACAAAACCGCGCGCGCCGCGATATCGATCATCTTGAGACCGCCCATCAAGCCTCGCGACGCTCCGCCCAGCAGCGTCAGAGCGCGCGAGTTCAAAAGATCGAGCAGGCGGCGCGGCGCGTCGAGAAAATCGAGAGCGTCTGACGCGGGCGGCGTGTCGAGGACGATCAGATCGGAATTGGGCGCCGTGTAAAGTTCGAGCAGCTTTTCCGTCGCCATGTAATCGGCGACGCCGGAGAGCGCGTTCGACAGATTTCGGTAAATTCGATTCTGAAGCATGGCGTCACGCGCCGCCTCGGACGGCGCGTAACGCGCGACCAGCGCGTCGAATGTGACTTTCGGATCAAGCTTGAGCGCGCGCAGGTTCACCTTGCGATTGCCTCGCGCCCGACCTCCGATTCCGTCTAGCGGCACATCCTGCAATTCCGGGCTCGACGCGTCGAGACCGAGTGCGTCAAGCAGGCGCGGCGCGGGATCGACCGTCATCACGTCGACCGAGCGCCCTTCGAGCACGCTGCGCACCGCGAGCGCGGCGCTTATCGTCGTTTTTCCAACGCCGCCGGGACCGAGGCAGATCACCAGCCGATGCGACGCGAGATTCAGCGGCGATTGTGTCACGCGTGCATCCCCTGACGTTCGAAACGATCTGCCAGTCGAGCGATTTCTGCGGGGCCGATCAGCGGCGCAAAGATCATCGGGAGTTCAACACACTTGAGTTTCGCCGCGGAGAGCTTTGCGCGTGCGCGTTCGGTTTCGTGTCCCAGATGGGTGCGGCGATGCGCGAGGCGGCGGTGCGCTCCGGGAGCTCCGTTTGCTTCGAGTTCTTCCGATTCGAAAAGCGGTTCAACCGCAGTGTTGAGGATCGCGCCGAGGACGTTGACGTGAAGACGGGTTGTCATCACCGATGCGGTTTCGATCGCTTCCAGTATCGCGAGCATCTCCGGCGCCGCTGTCAGAAGCACGCCGAAAAGATGTTCGTCAGATAGAAATGATTCCACTTCCGCAGCGAGCCGATTCAGCGTCCCGACGGGAGCAAGTTCGCGCACGCCGCGCGCGACGGACAGCAATTCGATCGCGCCGCCCGAGGCAGGCGCATCGACGACCACATAACGATCTTCGAGCGCGGCCTGACCAGCCAGCATGCGCAATCGCTCCAGCATCAGGAATGCTTCCAGTCCCGGCAACGCTGCCGTAACGTAGCCGAACGTGCGGCTGCCGAGCATCCGACGCGAAATCGCTTTCAAGGGCACGATTCGGTGAATGAACGCTTCGAGCTCGGCGCGGGGACTGAGCGCGACGGCTTCGAGGTTTTCGGCGATCGCGAGCGGCTTATGATCGGAGGGCGGCATGATTTCAAAAATGCGCGGAGCGGCGAAATCTCGATTGAGATCGGCAAGACTCGTTGGCCGTCGGCGCGAGAGCGCGAGCGCCAGAGCCGCAGCGCAGGTGCTCTTGCCGGTGCCGCCTTTGCCGGTTACCAGGATGAGCCGCGGCAGACGCATCGGATAGAATTTAGGCACACATACGCGACCAGTAAACATGAAACAGAACAGCATTGGATCTAACTCTTCGTCCGCGACAGCGGGCAACCCGGAC
>DASPQU010000342.1:0-4818 GCA_035624805.1 Binataceae bacterium (SeqCode)
GGCGTGCAGCCCTCGATGTATCGCGGGCGGCTGTGGACGATGCGCCAGTACAGCGGTTTCGGAACCGCAGCGGAAACCAATCAGCGTTACAAATGGCTGCTGGAGCAGGGCCAGACGGGGATATCGGTCGCGCTCGATCTGCCGACGCAGGTCGGACTCGATTCCGACGATCCGACCGCGATCGACGATGTCGGCCGGGTCGGCGTCGCGATCGACACTCTCGCCGACATGGAAGAGCTGTTCAACGGAATTCCGCTCACCGAAGTCAGCGTATCGTTCACAATCAATTCGACAGCGGCAATTCTGCTCGCGATGTATATCGCGGTCGCTGAGTCGCAGGGCGTGGCGCCGGACAAGATCGCAGGAACGATCCAGAACGACATCCTCAAGGAATACGTGTCGCGCGGAACCTGGATTTTCCCGCCGGGGCCGTCCTTGCGCCTGATCGCGGATACGATCGAGTACTGCGCGAAGCATGCGCCGCGCTTTAACGCGATCAGCATCGCGGGGGCTCATTTCCGAGATGCAGGCGCGACTGCGGTTCAGGAAATCGCCTACACGCTCGCCGACGGCATCACCTACGTCCAGACCTGCATCGATCGCGGGCTCGACGTGAACAAGTTCGGTCGTCAGCTCAGTTTTTATTTTTATACGCACAACGATTTCTTCGAGGAGGCCGCGAAATATCGCGCGGCGCGACGCTTGTGGGCGCGCATCATGAAGGAACGCTTCGGCGCGACGGATCCGCAGGCGCAGATGTTCCGGTTCGGCGTGGTATGCGGCGGGAGCACTCTGACCGCCCAGCAGCCATACAACAATATCGTGCGCGTGGCGTATCAGTTGCTCTCCTCGGTGCTGGGCGGCGTGCAGTCTGTATTCACTGCCGCATGGGACGAGCCCTATGCGATTCCCACCGAGCAGAGCGCGGAACTGGCCCTGCGTACGCAACAGGTTCTCGCTTACGAAACCAATGTTCCGAGCGTCGTCGATCCGCTCGGCGGCTCGTACTTTGTCGAAGCTCTGACCGATAAAGTCGAAGCCGAAGCGGCCGCGATAATCGATCGCATCGAGCGCGCGGGCGGGATGGTCGCGTGTATCGAGAAGGGAACCATCCAGCGCGAAATCGCAACCGAAGCCTACCGCCATCAGAACCGCATCGAGCGCGGCGATCAGGTCGTCGTCGGCGTCAATCGTTTCACGCGCGAGGAGCCGGAGCGCGAGCAGCTCGAGTTGTACAAGGCCGACGTGACGATCGCGACGCGACAGGCGGAAAAGCTCGCACGGATTCGCCGCGACCGTGACAACGCGCGCGTGAAGGGCGCTCTTGAGGAAATGCGCACAGCGGCGCGCGGCGCCGACAATCTGGTGCCGGTCATCATGGAGGCCGTCCGCGCTTACGCCAGCGTCGGCGAGATTTGCGCCGTGCTTCGCGAGGAGTTCGGCGTATTTGAAGAGCCGGTTGGACTTTGATTATCGAGAGAGCGTGAAACACCGATGCAAGAGCGCCGAATCCGCGTATTGATCGCCAAGCCCGGACTGGACGGCCACGACCGAGGCGCGAAGGTCGTCGCGTACGCGCTGCGCGACGCAGGCATGGAAGTGATTTACACCGGACTGCGCCAGACGCTGGAGCATATCACCGACGTAGCCGCACAGGAGGATGTCGACGTAATCGGGCTCAGCATTCTTTCCGGCTCGCATCTTCAACTGACCAAACGTCTCATCGACAGTTTACGCGCGAAAAAAATGCATATTCCGGTGATCGTCGGCGGTACGATTCCTCCTCCCGACGTCGTTCCCTTGATTGCCGCCGGAGCCGCGGCGGTCTTTCCGACGGGAACCGCGCTCAGCAAAATCGCTCCCGAGATTCGCTCGGTCGTTGAAAAGAGCCGCGCCGGCGACGAATGAGGTCCTATTCAGCGGGTCGCGGGCACCACGACCTCGACTATTTGTGGGCGAACTGCGGCTCGCAGTTGTTTCCGAATGTAAATGTGTAAAGCGCGATATCCGGCGACGACGGCGTAACCGTAATGGTATGTTCGCCGAATTGCGGATTCTTCACGACGTAGTACATCCGCTTCTGCGAAAGCTCGACGTAGGTGCGCCCGTCGCTTTCCGTTTTGACATCCCGCCCGCTTGATTTCGCAGCGATGGGTTTGCCGTCCTGCGAGACGTAAAGACGTTGCGGATGCCCGTCCTGCGCGCCGGCAACGATATAAACCGACTTCGCCTTGTAATGGAGCGACAGCGACGCGGGATCGGATCCAAGCGGCGACGCGGCCTGCAGATATTCCGGCTTCGCCGTCCATCCGCCCTGCAGTGCGAATGTATCCTGCGGGATTTGTTTGGGAGGCTCGTAATTGAACGCGACGTCTTTGCGCAAACCGCCCTCGTTGGACGCGAGCTGCGCCTGAACGGCGCCCAGATAGGTCTCGGGCGTTGAGCGCATACACGCGCCGCCGAATTCCGGCTGGTCCTCGAGGATCCGGTACTTCCTCGCTGAGAAATCGAGTTTCGGATTCGCTTCCTTGAGAAGCGCCTGGATATCTTCCTCCACCATCCAGAAGTTCCCTTCGCCGAAATGCGTATCCGCGATTTTGCCGTTGCGGTCGATTATGTATTCCGCGGGCCATCCACCGGTGTGGAACGCGTCCCATGTTTTGAGATCGCTGTCGATCGCAATCGGCATCGTAAGGCCGAACCTTTTGGCCGCATCGGCGACGACGGCCGGATTCTTGCCGAATTCAAACTCAGGTGAATGAACCGCGATTATCACCAAGCCGAGCGGTCCATACTCGGCGTTCAATCGCTTGAGATGGGGAAAGCTGCGCACGCAGTTGATGCACGTGTATTCCCAGAAGTCGACGATGACAACCTTCCCGCGAAGTTCCCTGAGTGTGAGCGGTTTGGAGTTGAGCCACTCGGTCGCGGAGATCTCCGGCGCGGGAATTCTCGGTCCTCCGAGAAGGGCGTGAGAGTTGGCAGGAAGAAACCCGACCATCAAAACGATCGCGATCGCGGCGGACGATGCAATTCGCTTCATAAAAATGATTGAAGCTTGGCCGCGCTGTCGAAATCAAGTTACCTTGACTGTCTCTACAAGCGTACTTATTGTTCCTGAGTAGATCGCAACCGCCGCCGCGTGGAGAAATTTCGATGGCAAGTGAGAAGGTTTTGCATGTAACCGACGCCAATTTCGAGGCCGAGGTTCTCAAGTCCGACAAACCGGTACTGATCGATTTCTGGGCGCCGTGGTGCGGGCCTTGCAAGGCTATCGCTCCGATCGTCGACGAATTGGCCGGCGAATACGACGGGCGCCTCAAGGTGGTTAAGATCAACGTTGACGACAATCCGCAGACGCCCGCGCGTTACGGAGTGCGTGGAATTCCCAACCTGCTGATCGTCAAAGGCGGACAGGTAAAGGATCAGATCGTAGGCGCGGTGCCGAAGGCGCATCTGGTGCGCGCAGTCGAAGGCGCAATCGTCTAGGTAGACTTGACGCGATCGCCTCAGCGGGCGTTCGTCGCTTCCGGACTCGATTGCGAGGCCGCCTCCCTGGCGAGCCTCGCTTCGTTTTCAGTCCAATACCTCAGCAGTTCGCCGCGCTTCTGTTCGTAGGCGGCGGTGAGTTCGGACGGAATGCATCGCACGAGTTCGTGATTGTACAGCAGCAGTCGCGGCGCAAGCTGCGATTCGCGCAGCATCGGCGAGTCGGTCGGGAATACCGCCGCCATGATCGAGATCGCGATTCCCATCATCGTTGCGGCGATCGCTCCGGCCAGCATGCTCCCCGCCAGACGATCGATCCAGCTAAGATGCGCCACCCGCAGCAACCGCATCAGCGAGCGTCCTGCGAACTCGACGATGACGAAGACGATCGCAAACAGAAGTGCATAACCCAAAACCGCGCTCGACGAGGGAGAAACGTTGAGCTGGCTCTGCGCCAACCCTGCCGCGCGCGGGTAATAGACCGAGGCCACGTAGATGGCGCCCGCGAGCGCCGCGACTGACGTCGTCATCCGGATCGCGCCGCTCGACAGACCATAGAAAGCGCCCAGCGTCACGGCGGCGACAACCGCATAATCCAGCCCGTTCATCTCTCCCGCCCCATCCCGATAAGAACTTACACGATACGAAACGCCCGGGCGACGGCGTCGCGCATTCGATCTCGCCTTCGGATGTGCATTAATAGGCATTATGGCGCGAGTTTTTATCGAAGAGCTTTCCCGGCACGTCGGGGCAGAAATCACTCTGTGTGGATGGCTCAATAATCGACGTTCGAGCGGCAAGATCCACTTCCTGCAAATCCGCGACGGCACCGGGATATGCCAGTGCGTCGCGACGCTGAACGATCTCGGCGCCGAGGCGTTCGCGGCAGCGGACCATCTCGGGCAGGAAACATCGATCGAGGTTACCGGCGCGGTTCGCGAAGACAAGCGCGCCCCCGGCGGATACGAACTCTCCGTCAAGACCTATCGCGTGATATCGCCGGCTATCGATTTTCCGATCACCCCGAAAGAGCACGGCGTTGCGTTTCTGCTCGATCAGCGCCACCTCTGGATTCGATCGTCGCGCCAGCACGCGATTTTGCGCGTCCGCAGCGAAGTCGAGCAGGCGTGCCGCGATTTCCTGTACGAACGCGGCTTCACCCTCTTTGATTCTCCGATTCTGACGCCGACCTCCTGCGAGGGCACCACCAATCTTTTCGAGCTCGACTATTTCGGCGAGCGCAAGGCGTATCTCACGCAGAGCGGACAGCTTTACGCAGAGGCGGGAGCCCTGGCGCTCGGAAAAGTTTATTGCTTCGGTCCCACGTTT
>DASPQU010000343.1:0-3988 GCA_035624805.1 Binataceae bacterium (SeqCode)
TCGGAGCCGTTGGCGCTCTCGATCTCGCCGTCGAGCACGTAGCCGAAGACCGATCCGGCATGATGATGGGCAGAAGATGCCGTGCCGGGCGCGTAGTCGACCTTCACGACCACCGCCTTATGACCGGGGAAATCGGCGAGCGCATGCTCGAACACCGGCGAGACCGTCACGCCCTTGTCGCCTCCCGATTCAGCCGCGATCGCAAGTTCAGAGTGGGCGGATGCAAAAACCGACGCCGCCGCGAACGCGGTCGAACCGGCGAGGATCGTTCTCATCATCTCACGTCGTGTGATCATCGATGCTTCCTCCTGAGCGGCAGTTTCGCGAATATCGTTATGATGCCCTATACGCTAAATTGCGCTCATCGGCACAGGCGGGAGTTCAGTCTCGTGCCGTCCCGGATGCGCCTTGACTGTACGGAAAAAGGCTTCGTATAGTTGGCTTTGCAGGTCTGGTATTCGCGCGAACGCACCCGCGCGGTAAAATCTTGTTGGTTCCACCGATCTCTTTCGGTTTGAGACTATGAAAAGACGCGAAGATATGACCTTCTGGGAATGGATTTACATCCCGGAAGTTTTGCGCGGCATCGGCATCACCACCGGCCATTTCATGCGCAACCTGGCAATTCACTCGGCGCACATGATCGGGTTGGCCAAGGGGAGCCGCGGATATACGACGACGGCCTATCCCGACCAGCGTAAGGTCTATCCGGACGGCTATCGCGGGAGCCATCGCCTGACGCTGCGCGAGGACGGCGCCGTGCGATGCACCTCGTGCTTCCTGTGCGCGACCGCATGCCCGGCGCAATGCATCTATATCGAAGCGGGCGAATCGCCCAATCCGCAGGTCGAGAAGTATCCCGTCCGCTACGAGATCGACACTCTGCGATGCATCTACTGCGGGCTGTGCGTTGAGGCATGCCCGTGCGACGCGATCCGGATGGACACTTACGTGCATCCGCGCATCTGGGGCTTCGATCGCAAGGACTTTGTCGAGACCAAGGAAGTCCTGATGCATCGTTCGCGTGTGCTCGCCGAAAAGGGTCGCGACGGCAACATGCAGGAGATGCTCGCGTGGTATGACGAGCAGGCGCGCGAGGTTTTCAATCCCGAGCGCCCGGAGCTCAAGACCTATACCGATCGCAATCGCCCGCAGAAGGTTCAGCCGGAGCGCGGCGCGGAAGAACTGCCCGCAATCGATCGCCATCACGCGGCGCCCGGCGGCAGGTAATCCAAGAAATCATCGATGACGCGCGTTACTATCGCGCTGACATTGGCCGGTTTCGCCGCCTTGCTCGTTGCGTATTTCAAGGGCGTCGGGGTCATCCACGGCGGGGATCCGCTCAGTCACATGTATTGGGCGACGGGCGCGCTCGTTCTGGTCGCGGCGTCGAACCTAATCGCGATTGCGCATCTCGGACGCGCCGAGCGGATAATCGACAATCTTCGCGCCCTGTGCGAAAAGAACGGAATCGAATACGCTGACGATACGGACTAGATTATAGAAATTAGGGCGCGATCCGCCGAAGCGTCCGGGAGAGGTTTCGCCATGACGCAAATAGAAGCTGCACGCAAAGGAATCATCACGCAGCAGATGCGCGAAGTCGCCGAGGACGAGGGACTCGCGCCTGAGCTGATCCGCGAGCGCGTCGCGTCCGGCGAAATCGTCATCCCGCACAACAAGCATCATCAGTTCCGCGCCATCGGCATCGGCAAGGGCCTGCGCACCAAGGTCAACTCGAATATCGGCGCGTCGAACTTCCATCAGTTCATCGAAGAGGAAGTCGAGAAGCTCTACACCTCGATTCGCTTCGGCGCGGATTCAGTGATGGATCTCTCGACCGGAACCGACCTCGACAAGATTCGCGTCGAGTTGCTCTCGCGATGCCCGCTCATCCTCGGCACCGTGCCGATTTACCAGGTCGGCGCAGAAGGCTCGATCATGGATCTCACGCGCGAGCGCTTCCTCGAAGTGATCGAGCGACAGGCGCAGCAGGGGGTCGATTACATGACGCTCCATTGCGGCGTCACGCGCGAAACCGTCAAGCGTCTGCGCGGCCATCAGCGCATCGAAGGCATCGTGTCGCGCGGCGGCTCGATGATCGCGGCGTGGATCGAGCGCACCGGCAACGAGAATCCGCTCCACGAATTTTACGACGACGTATGCGCGATCCTGCGCGAGCACGACGTGACGATCTCGCTCGGCGACGGGCTGCGTCCCGGAGCGACGGGCGACGCCACCGATCGCGGTCAGCTCGGCGAATTGCTCGTGCTCGGCGAACTCACGGAGCGCGCGCGCACGATGGGTGTGCAGGTGATGATCGAAGGTCCCGGCCACGTTCCGCTCGATCAAATCGAAGCCAACGTTCAGCTCGAAAAGCGCGTATGCGGCAATGCGCCGTTTTACGTGCTCGGACCGCTGACCTGCGACGTCGCGCCCGGTTACGACCACATCACGGGTGCCATCGGCGGCGCGATAGCGTCGGCCGCCGGCACCGATTTTCTGTGCTACGTCACGCCCGCCGAGCATCTGCGGCTTCCCGATGTGGACGACGTGCGCGAGGGCATCATCGCGACGCGCATCGCCGCGCATTCCGGCGATCTCGTCAAAGGCGTGCGGGGCGCGAAGGCGTGGAACGACCAGATGTCGCGCTATCGCAAGGCGCTAAACTGGGAAGGGATGTACGCGATGGCGATGGACCCCGACAAGGCGCGCCGTTACAAGGAAGAAAGCGAGGCCGCGGGTTCCAACGTGTGCTCGATGTGCGGATCGTTGTGCTCGATCAATATCGACAACGCCGCGATCAAGTTCACCACCAAGCGGCGCGTGACCGAGCAGCCCGAAGCTCACGCCGCAGGCTGAGAGGCAGGCTGTGCCCGCTCCGGGTCGTTGACATAGCTGAATCTCGTCCGCTCGGTCTTCCAATCCCGCCGCAGGCTGGGCGACTAGAGGCTGCGTTTAATCCGGCAGCGTTTTCCTTCATTCTTTAGTTTTCGCGAGTTGAAGGAAAAATCGTTGTAATTGGCCAAGTTTTCCTTCAAAACGGCAAAGTTCTACCGATGAAGGAAAACATCGCATTCCGGCTCATCATCGCTGCGCAGTTGATCGCGATGGGCGTCGTGCGCGCTTACTTCGGTGCTCCGCGCGGCGAGGAGAGCGCTGAGCCGGGACAGACCGCTCACGGGGAATCGGCGTGGCTCACCGCGACGCTCGGAATCCTGGCGATACTGCATTTCGGTGCAGTTTTCCTCTACTTGGTGCATCCCCCGCTCCTTCGATGGAGCGCGCTCGAAATCGCCGCGCCGATTCGCTGGATCGCACTCGTGATCAGCTGTTTGGGTGCTGCCGGAGAAATCTGGGCCGCCGTTTCGCTGGGCACAAGTTACAGCCCGATGCTTCGGGTAGCGAAGGAACGGGTTGTTGTGACAGCGGGTCCGTATCGATGGATTCGTCATCCGCTGTACGCATTCGGGCTGCCGATGATGGCCGGATGGGGAATCGCGGCAGACAGTTGGTTCATCCTCGCGAGCGGAACGGTTCTGATCACGGTGCTGATGATCATCCGTGTGCCGCGAGAAGAGGCGATGATGCTCGAAGGCTTTGGTGAATCGTATCGCGATTACATGACGCGCACGGGGCGATTCGTTCCGCGGTGGCGTCGAGTCCGACCAAAGTAATTGAAGGTCTGCAGAAGCCAAAATCATTTCGGACCCCCTTCCTAACCTTCCCCCGCAACTAAGCGCGGGGGCAGGAATAAGACGCCTGGCCCGCAACAACAATGCGCGGGCAAATGTCTGATTCCTTCCCTCGCAATCTTTTGCGGGGGAAGGTTAGGAAGGGGGTCCGAAGCGCACTTATGCAGAGCTTGCCTAGTCGAACCTCCTGGGAGGGGACTCGCTCCTGCCCCTCTCCCGTCGGACGAGGCGAGTATACCGGACTTGACACATCATCTGCTCCGTGTTACATTTGGGGCATGGACAGCAATGAA
>DASPQU010000344.1:0-2471 GCA_035624805.1 Binataceae bacterium (SeqCode)
GCGGTCGCCTCTTCGAGGCCGAACGCGACGGTGTGCGTTCGTATCGATGCGTCGGCGGCGATCTTGAGAAATTCCTCGGCGTCGGCGCGGGTATTCGCGGTCACGCTGCGAAGCTCGCGCTCGTAAAACAGATGTCGTTCGTAATCGAGCTGCGGAATCGGGCTGAGATAGATTCCCGCGATTGCGAGCACTGCTCCGCGGTCCAGCGCCTCCAGCGCTCCGGGAACCAGCGTCCCCGCAGGCGCAAACATGATCGCCGCATCGAGCGGCTTTGGCGGGCTGTCTTCCGCCGAACCCACCCAGTCCGCGCCCATCGATTCCGCCAACTCGCGATGCCTTCCGCCGCGTGTCATCACATAGACGCGGCATCCCCAGTAGCGCAGCACCTGGATCGTGATATGCGCGGAACCGCCGAAGCCGTAGAGCCCGACCGTCATCCCCGGTTCCACGGCGGCGCGCTTTATCGCGCGATATCCGATGATCCCGGCGCACAGCAGCGGTGCAGCCTCTTCGTCACCAAGCGCATCGGGAATTCGATAGGCGAAGTCTTCGCGCACCACGGCTGACTGAGCGTAGCCGCCGTCGAAATCGTATCCGGTGAACTTCGCGTTCGGGCACAGGTTCTCGCGTCCGCGACGGCAATACACGCACGCGCCGCACGTCTCGCGCAGCCATGCGATGCCGACGCGCTCGCCGAGCTTGAAGCGACTCGCGCCGACGCCGAGGCGCGCGACCGTTCCGACGATTTCGTGTCCGGGCACGATTCGCTCGCGGCGGGGCGGCAGGTCGCCTTCCGCGACGTGCAGATCGGTCCGGCATACGCCGCATGCGCGGATATCGACGAGGATCTCGCCGCGTCCGGGCTCGGGACGATCGATTTCGACAGAACTGAGCGCGACAGTTTCTATCGGACCCGGTTTCGTGACCACCATCGCTTTCATACTGATAAGAATATGCCCGGGAAAAGCTTGCGAGCATCTCTGTCTCGCGCCTTCCCGATTGCGAAGAGTTTATTTTCCCACGAACTTGGGCGCTCGTTTTTGCTGAAAAGCGCTGATGCCTTCCTTGTAATCCTCGGTCCGTGCGGCGGCGCCCTGCGCCTTCGCTTCGAGAGTCAGCACTTCCGAAAATCCCAGCGCCTCCTCTTCAATCTTCCTGACGATTCGCTTCGATTCCATGAACGCCGCCGTCGGGCCTTTCGCCGCCGCAAGAGCGAGAGCGCGCACTTTATCCGCCAATTCGGCCTTCGCCACACATTGATTGACGAGTCCCATCGCAGCGGCTTCGGCGCCGGACATCAGACGACCCGTGTAGATCAATTCCAGCGCGCGATGGCCGCCCAGTCGATGAACGAAGAAGTGGTGCCCTCCGGAATCGAGAACCGCGCCGATTCGCGCGAACGGCGAGCCGATCTTCACGTCCTCCGAGACGAACACGACGTCGCAGGCAAGCGCGAGTCCAAGTCCCATCCCGAGGCATGCTCCGTGAACGGCGGCAAAGGTCGGCGCAGGAAAATCGACCAGCCGCGCAATCACAGGATTCAAAGTCTCCTTGAGAATTTGCTCGCCGTCTTCGTTGCCGGGATCGGCTTCACCCAAATCGCGGCCGGCGCAGAATCCCGGGCCTTCGCCGCGCAGGAACAGCGCGCGCACGTGAGCCTTCTGAGCTTCGCGAAGCCGCTCATTGAACGCGCGCACCATCGCCTCGTTCATCGCGTTCATCTTGTCGGGGCGATTGAGGACTACTTCCGCGACATCGTCGCGAATCTCGAGATCGACCTTCATGTTTGCCCTCCTCGATGCGGAACGGCAGGCGAACGATATTTTTCAGTTTACCCGGCGATACGCGCGCGCGCCTCGTAGCTCTCGGCGGCGGTTCGAAACGCGGCGGCCGCGCGTTCGAAGCTGTCGAAAACGACTATACCCCGCTCGCGCGCCATTTGCTTGCCGCGCGCGACAATCGTCTCGACGTGCGCGGGATGCATCACGAGCGCGAACGGCTTGGTGCTGCGCCCCACGAATTCGCCCAGCCTGTCGAGCAGCCCGCTGATCTCCTCTTCGTGCGCAGCCCATCGCGACGCGCGCAGTCCTGTCCCAACCTCAAGCACGATCGAATCGATTGCCGAGTCGCGCTCGAGAATCTGCAGGATGCGTTCGAGGTTCCCGTGATGGACCCCGCCACCGATCGTCCCGCCCGCATCGAGCGGATTCTGATAGCTCCCGCCGATGATGTTGAAGAACGATTTCAGCTCGTCGTACGAAGCTTGCGAGAGTCGCGGGATGTCGAGTCCGGCAGACGAAAACGTGTCGGTGATGATAACCGATTGTCCGCCGGTCATCGCGACGAGCCCCATCCCACGGCCCTTCACTTCGCGTCCGCGCGCCATCAACTCGACCCCGTCGACCATCGCGTCGGGACCTGCCACGGCGACCGCTCCGCTCTGGCGCACGACGGCGTCCCACACCGCCCCG
>DASPQU010000345.1:0-5533 GCA_035624805.1 Binataceae bacterium (SeqCode)
CGATCGTGATCGTCAACACGCGCGATTACTACGCGCCGATGTTCCAGATGCTCGAGCGCTCGATCGAGGGGCATTTCATGGACGAGCGCCATCGCGAGATGTGGAACGTAGTCGCGGAGCCGGAGCAGGTGCTCGAAGCGATCCGCGCGGCGGTCGAGTGGAAACGCGAGTATCGAAATTTCGCGGTGTCGTGACTCCGCGCTCGCCGTCCGTGTCGCCTATCTCTGTGCCTTCTGTTCGTCCTGCAGGACGGGTTGGACCGGCTCGCCGTCGCGCGCGGCCTGTCCGACGTTGAGCGCGACCATGTCGTCGTCGCGCAGCCCGCTGATGATTTCGACGTTCTGGCCGTTGTCGTAGCCGAGCGAGACTTCGGCCAGATGCAGCTTGTCGTCGCGAACGACGGGCACGTAGACCTTGCCGTCGCGAAACACCAAGGCGTCGTCGGAAACCATCGGCACTCCGACCGCCGCGGAGACGGTGAACTTCGCAGTCGCATACATCCCGGGCAGCAGGGCTGAATCCGGATTGTGCAGGTCCACCTCGACGCGCATCGTGCGCGTATCGATATTGAGCGCCTCGGGATGGCGTGTAATCGAACCTTTGAAGACGCGCTGCGGATATTCGACAACCGAAATCGCAGCCGTGTCGCCGTCCTTGATCTGCGTGGCGAAATTCTGCGGCATCTCCACGTAGATGCGCAGCGTATCGAGCGTCGCCATCGATACGACAGGCGTCTGCGCAGTTGTGCTCGTCGTCGATTGCGGAATCAGCGCGCCCGGGTCGACATAGCGAGCGGTGATCATCCCGGAAAACGGCGCTTTGATCGTTTCGTAGGATTGAAGCGCCAGCTCCGCTTCCAGCGTCGCGCGGGCATTGTCCATCGCGGCTCGCGATTCGTCAGCAGTCTGCTGCGCGATCACGCCTTGCGCGAGCAGTTGCTGATTGCGCTCGTTGGTCAATCGATCGATCTCGTAGGTCGCACGATCCGCCATCACCTGATGATCGGTTTCCGGCGATTCGATCACGGCGAGCACCTGTCCCTGCTTGACGCGATCGCCTTTGTCTACGTTGATCTGCTTCAGATATCCGGCAACTTTGCCGAAAATTTGCGTCTCGACGTACCCGTGGATGTTCGCTGGAAGCGAGATGGCGCGCACACGCGGCCCGGCGGTCGCGCGCGCGACGAGCACGCGGCGGCCCTTTGCGAGCTGCTGTTCGAGTTCGGAGGTTTGCCGGCCTATCCAGAACTCGCGCGCGAGCACCAATCCGCCCGTCAGGACCAGCGCAACCACAACCGCGCCGATCCATCCCGCAACGAAAAACTTTCCCGCAGGTGCAGGTTTGTAATCTTTGGCGTCTTCTTCAGCCATCGGTCGTCACTAGCGTATGTGGAGCATGGCCGCGATTATGCGCCCGGCAGCATGATCGATTCGACCTCGCGGTCGCGCTCATGCTTGCCCTTGAGCGAGCGGCTGAACATCGAATAAACGGCGGGCACAACGAACAGCGTCATGCCGGTGGCTGCGATCAATCCTCCGATGACCGCGCGGCCCAACGGCGCATTCTGCTCCGCTCCTTCTCCCAAAGCCATCGCCATCGGCAGCATCCCGAGGATCATCGCCAGCGCCGTCATCAGAACCGGACGCAGCCGGATACGCGCGGATTCGATCGCCGCCGCCGCGGGTGTGTATCCGCTCTCGCGCAGCTCGTTGGCGAATGTGATCACGAGGTTGCCGTTCGCAACCCCGACACCCACCGCCATGATTGCCCCCATCAGCGATTCCACGTTGATGCTCGAACGCGTCAGCACCAGCATCCAAAGCACGCCCGCCAGGGCGCCGGGAACCGCCAGCATGATGATGAACGGTTCGAGCCACGACTGATAGCTCGATACCATCAGCAGGTACACGAGAATGATCGCGAGGATCAATCCTTCGCCGAGCGACGCGAACGAATCGCGCATCGCGCGGCTTTGTCCGCGGATAATGATGTCAACTCCGGGGGGAAGCTTGCCGAGATGCTTGATCGCACGCGCGACCGCATTCGATGCGGAACCGAGATCACGCCCGCGCACCGCAGCATTGACGTCGATCACCCGCTGAACCGTGTAATGATCGAGCACGGCGGGCTCAACGGTCTGTGAGATGCTCGCGATATTGGCGAGAAATTGCGCGCTCGTCGGGTTGCCGCCCTCGGGCACGGCATGCGTGAGCGGAGTGGCGTTGATTGCGCCGACCGAGTCGACGATATGCTGCGGGGTCTGCGTCACGACGTTGTAATTGACCCCGTTCACCTTATCGAGCCAGAAATTCGGCTGAAGCTGGAAACTCGAACTCAAGGAAATCAACAGGCTGGATGCGACCTCATTTTGATCTATGCCAAGTTCGAGCGCTTTCGCGCGATCAACATTGACGCGCAGCGTCGGATAGTCGAGACGCTGCGCGATGCGCAGGTCGGTCAGCCCGGGCACGTGCGACATTTCGCTTCGAAGCCGCATCGCGAGATCATAGTCTGCGCCCAGGTTGTTTCCGGAAATCTGGGCGTCGATCGCCGCCGGCAATCCGAAGTTCAGCACCTGACTGACGATATCCGCCGCTTGAAAGTAGGTCTCTACGTCGGGGAAGCGCTCCTTGAGCACCGCCGAGATCTTCGCCTGGTAGTAGGCCGTGGGTCGATGGCCGGGCTTCAGTTGCACGAGTACATCGGAATCCTGCGGACCGATGCTGTCGGTCTGATAGAAGGCGAGATTGTAATACTGCGGCAGGCCAATCGTGTCGCTGATGTCGCCAAGTTCCTCCGCCGGAATAACGCTGCGAATCGCGCGCTCGATGTCGTCGACAATAAGCTCGGTGTGCTCGATTCGCGTGCCCGTCGGCCCGCGCACATGCATCCGCATCATGCCCGCATCGACCGAGGGGAAGAAATCCTGACCGACGACGGGAAGCAGGCCCACGGCGCTCGCCACGATCAAGCCGACGCACGTGAGCCCCAACACGCGCCGTCCGATGAATTTGCCGAGCCATTCGCGATAACGCTCGCGCGCCTTTTCGAAACCCGCGTCGAATCGTGCGATGAACCGCTTCCATCGACTCCCCTGCCCCGCCTGTAATTCCTCATGGAACTCGGGAAGAAGATACCGCGCCATCATCGGCACCAGCGTGCGCGAAAGCAGGTACGAGGTGAGCATCGCGAAGACGACCGAATACGCCAGCGGCGTGAACAGATATTTCGCCACGCCGCCGAGCAGGACCACCGGGAAGAACACGATGCATATCGCGAGCGTGCCGACGAAGGCCGGCAGCGCAATCTGCTGCGCACCATCGAGGATCGCCACGAGAACGGGCTTTCCCATCGCATGGTTGCGATGGATGTTCTCAATTTCGACGGTCGCGTCGTCGACGAGCATGCCGATAGCGAGCGCGAGCCCGCCCAGCGTCATGATGTTGACGGTTTGCCCGGTCAGCTTGAGTCCGATGATCGCGGTCAGAATCGAAAGCGGAATCGACGCGATCACGATCAGCATGCTGCGCGCAGAGCCGACGAACACCAGCACCATCACGGCCACCAGCACCGCAGCGATAAGCGCCTCGCGGACAACCTCCCACAGGGCGGCGCGCACGAACTGCGATTGGTCGAACGCCAGCGTCAGATTCAAGCCTTTCGGCGCGGTCGACAGAATCGACGGAACGGTGCGCTTGACCGCGTCGACGACCGCCATCGTCGAAGCCGCGGCGTGCTTGATGATCGCCAGATAGGTGCCGCGTTTTCCGTTCACGCGAACGACATTCACCTGCACCGTGTGCGCGTCCTTGACGGGCGCAACGTCGCCGAGAAAAACCGGAGTTCGCCCGACCACTTTGACGGGAAGATGATTGAATTCCTCGACGCGATCGGGGCTTCCATTGAGTTCGATGTAATACTCGCGATTTCCGATTTTGGCGCTGCCCGCGGGCAGGATGACGTTGGTGTTGTTGAGCGCGTTGCTTATGTCAGCGGGCGAAAGCGAATTTGCGTAAAGCGCGGTCGGGTTCAGATTCACCATCACCGCGCGGCTGCGACCGCCGAACGGCGCGGGCGACGAGAGGCCTTCGATGGTGAAGAGTTTAACGCGGATGAAGTTCAGCCCGTAATCGAACAGCGCCTGTTCCGACAGCGTGTCCGAGCTGACGTTGAGCTGAGCGACGGGGACATTGGCGGCGTTGAAATCGATGATGTTCGGCGCCTGCATCCCGGGCGGCATGATTTTCAGGATCGATTCGGTGACCGAGTTGATCTGCGCGATTCCGCCGGCCACTGAAGCCTCGGGATGAAAGTAAATCTTCATCAGCCCGACGCCCTGAATCGAGCGCGACTCGATATGCTCGATGCCGTTGACGGTGGTCGAAAGCGCACGCTCGCTGATCAAAACGACGCGCCGCTCCATGTCGATCGCCGGCAGCCCGGGGTAGTTCCAGATGACCATCACGACCGGGAGGTCGATCGACGGAAAGATGTCGACGTTCATCAGGCTGAACGACAACGCGCCCAGTACGAGCATCAGCACCGCCATAACGAGGACCGAGAGCGGGCGACGCAGCGCGAGGCTAACTATCCACATGGTTGGAAGTGCAAGCTTGGATCAGCAGCGAAATTCGTCCGCAATGCTGAAAACCACGAGACAATGCACTGACAATAATTTAGGAGGGAACTTCAGACAAGCGCGAGCAATCGCGGCGCAATTTTGTCGCGCTTCGGCAAAGAACCGAACGGGCGGCGCTTTCGATCAACAACGATCGATAACGCCGCCCGCTTTCAAGCTTTTCGGGTTATTTGATTCCGAATGCCGCCTTTTCCTTTGCGATCACATCTTTGAACGATGGCCGCTCAAGGATTCTCGCCAGATAGGCGCACAGCTTCGGATAACGATTCGCGTCGACGCTGCATCCCGCGAACTGGAAATTCACGAACTGCGTCGCGATTCCGATATCCGCGATGCTGAACTTTCCGCCGACCAGGAATTGGTTGTTGCCGACTTCGCCTTCGAGATAGGCGAGCAGCGGCGGCACTTCTTCTTCGAGGGTCTTTTTGATCGCCTCCTCGTCGGGAGGGCGATTGAAAAATCGCGGACCAATCACGCGCGCGAAGAAAATCTTGCTTCCGAAAACCGGAGCAAGACCGCCGTCGCCGTATTCCTCGAACCACAGCGCGCGCGCGTACTCAAACGCGTCGGCGGGATAGAGTGCGGGCTGGGGTTTGGTGCGCTCGAGGTAGGCGACAATGACCGACGAATCCGCCAGCGTGCGATCGCCGTCGCGAAAGGCGGGGATTTTTCCAAGCGGACTAATCTTGCGAAATTCGGGTGGGGCGCCAAACGGGATCACCTGCTCGTGATCGTACGCGATCCCTTTTTCCGCCAGCGCGACCAGCACCTTGCGCACGAACGGAGAACCCAAAGCTCCATAAACGGTTGGCATCGTAAACGCTCCTTTGGCAATGTTGCTGCGGGACAAACAATCGGCGGTGCAAAACGCCGCGAGACGCGGCCCTGCGAACC
>DASPQU010000346.1:0-2917 GCA_035624805.1 Binataceae bacterium (SeqCode)
GATCGAATGATGGTCGGCGAGGTATGGCCTCGCGATCAGCGCTCGCTTGCCGACTATCTGCGCGCAGACGAGCTTCAGCAGGCGTTCAATTTTCGTTTCCTGTTCTGCCCGTGGAGCGCCAGCGACTTTCGGGCACGCATCGAAGACGTCGAGGAGCTTTTCCCGCGCGATTCATGGCCAACCTATACGCTTTCGAATCACGACTTTCCGCGTCATATCTCGCGCTACGCGGCGGGAGAATCGACGGACGCGCGCGCGCGTCTCGCCGCGATGCTGCTGCTGACGCTGCGCGGGACGCCTTTCCTCTATTACGGCGAAGAAATCGGGATGCAGCAGGTGAGTATCCCACAGGGTCGCGTGCGCGATCCGATGGGACGCGACGGATGCCGCACGCCGATGCAGTGGTCGAACGCGGCTGGCGCGGGCTTCACCGCCGCATCTGAACCCTGGCTGCCCATCGGAGACTGCGAATCGATCAACGTCGCGCGCCAGATGGACGATCCCGATTCGATGCTCTCGTTCTATCGCCGGATGATTCGCGCGCGCAAGGAAAGTCGCGCGTTCAGCGCAGGATCGTATCGAACCGTCGCTGATGCACCTCAAGAGTGCCTCGTTTTCATCCGCGAGGCCGAAGGCGAACGGGTGATGGTCGCGCTGAACTTCGCCGACGCGCCGCGCCGAATCACAACCCCGCGGGGACAAGTGATAATCGGCACGGACCCGCGCCGTTTCGGTAAGTTATCCGACGCGATCGAACTGTCCCCCGCCGAAGGCATCGCGATCGCACTCGAGCGGTAGGAAAGTCACACTCGCCAGACACGCACGGTTAAAGCCGCTTCCTTGCCTCTCACGTTGAGCTCTCGTGTTTCCAGATCAGGCAGTCGGGAGGTCACTGGTTCGTACACCGATTCGCTCAAAAGAGCTTCGCCGGCGCCGGCTTGCTCAGCCATCCGCGATGCCGTGTTCACCGGATCGCCGAGCGCGGTGAAATCAACCACACCCGGGCTCCCGACATTTCCGACGTAACAGACGCCCGAGTTGACGGCGGCGCCGATCGGCAGCAAGGGTTCGCTCGCACTGCCGTAACCAACCGCCTTCATCAGATCGATGGCGCCCTCGACCGCGTGGCGCTTGTAGTCGGGGCCGCAGATTCCCGGAATGAACAACGCCATCACCTCGTCGCCGATGAGTTTGTCGATGATCGCATCGTGACGAATGAGCGCCTCGGTTGCTACGCGATAAAAGCGATTGAGCACCGTGGCAAAAGCGTCCGCCGACATGCGTTCGCCCAGAGCCGTTGATCCGCGGACGTCTGCGAAGAGGACAGCGATGTCCACGTCGGCGCCGCCCTCGGGCAGGGCATCGCAGCATTTCGCGCATAGGTTGGGATTCTTGCGCGAGCGGGTAAACCCGAACAGACCGACCAGCTTCCCGCCCAAGCCGCCGAACGGGTTGTGACAAACTTTGCATCGCGGGGCGCTGGGGATAAATCGAAATACGGCGTGAGCCTTGTTGAGGCTGGTGTGGCCCTCAACAAGAACCTTGTGCCAACGCTCGCGCGCGGCGGCCTGGCTGGATTCGACCTTCAAGCGTTGTGCTCCTGAATGCGACGGCGGTTCGCTCCGACCATCATAGTGCGTGCCCGTGCCCGCGCCAAGCCAAGTTCCCTGAGCGATTGCGCCCTAGCGCGCGGCTTTCTAGCATCGCGGATGATGCATAAGCCTCGTTTTCTCGATCAAGTGGCGCTGGAACTCGGCGATCGCTACGCATTCGCGTCGCGCTTCGCCAATGGACGGCGTCCGTTTCAACCCGAGCACGTCGAGCCCAAGTGGCCGCGCGATCGCGTCGCCGATATCAGACATATCAAGATCGAAATCGCTCTCGATTTCGATTCTAAATCGATTTCCGGGACTGCGACGCATCGCGTCGGCGCGATCGTCGATGGTGTCCAGCGTCTGGAATTTGACGCGGCGGAGATGACGATCGCGACGGTTCGCGCCGGAGGCACGACGGTCGGCTCCGATCATGACGACGGCCGACTGAAGGTTAATCTCGCGCGAGCGCTTAAGGCGGGCGACGAAATTGAAATCGCAATCGACTACAGCGCGCGTCCGCGTCGCGGGCTTTATTTCGTTGGCCCTGATGACGCTTATCCTGACAAGCCCATCCAGGCGTGGACGCAGGGCGAGGATGAAGACTCGCGCTACTGGTTTCCGTGTTACGACTACCCGAACGATCGCGCGACCAGCGAAGTTATCGCCACAGTGCCGGAGAAATTCACCGCCATCTCGAACGGCGATCTCGTCGAGGTCAAAGTTGACGCGAAGCGCGGCGTCAGGATTTTCCATTATCGCCACGATGTCGCGCACTCCGCCTATCTGATCACTCTCGCCGCCGGAGAGTTCGCCGAGATTCGCGACAACGCCGGCAATGTCCCCGTTCTTTACTATGTCCAACCTGGGCGCGAGGGCGACGCGCGCCGCGCTTTCGGCAACACTCCGCGGATGATCGAGTTTTTCGCGCGCCGCATCGGCGTGCCCTACCCTTACGCGCGATACACGCAGGTTGCCGTCGCAGATTTCATTTTCGGCGGGATGGAAAACACTTCGGCGACGACGCAGACCGCGGACACGCTGCACGACCAGCGCGCCCATATCGATTTCTCCAGCGATCCGCTCGTCGCGCACGAACTCGCCCATCAATGGTGGGGCGACCTGCTGACCTGCCGCGATTGGGCGCACGCATGGCTGAACGAAGGCTTCGCCACCTACTTCGAAGCGGTGTGGGCCGAGGCCGATCTCGGCTGGGACGAGTACCAGCGCGCGATCTTCGAGTGCGTCGCGCGCTATCTCGACGAAGACGAGGAGCGCTATCGGCGCCCGATCGTGTGCAACGTCTACCGCGATCCGGTCGAGCT
>DASPQU010000347.1:0-6889 GCA_035624805.1 Binataceae bacterium (SeqCode)
CATCGTAAACGGAAATCCCGAAATGGAGGCCCTGCGGACCGCGCGACATGTATGCGAACGCGAGCTGCTTCCCGTCGGGAGAAAAAGTCGGCCATGCGTATCGCGCCGGACCCTCTGGCCGTTGCGGTTCGTCGTCCTGAACGAGGCTTACCTCGCGAATCGATCGATCGCGGCGCACGTGCAATCCCTCGCCGGGACATGTGATGCACTCGGGATTTCCGCAGTCGCCCGTGCACATATAGAGCTCGTCGTCAGTCCCGATGAAAGCGATTGCTCCGGACCCTTTGCCCGCGACCGAGGCGCGAGGCGCGAGTAGTAGCGGTATCAGACAGAGAACAGTTATGGCCAAAAGCCGTGAGGGAAAAACAGCTTGCTCGATCATTTGATTCAGAATTGCTTTGCGCGACGGCCAAGGCAAGCGGGTAAGTCGCACATTCTGCACCAAGGCACATTCCAAGTACCTCGTTGACTTCGACCGGCTTCAGGGCGGAAAATCCACCGCACTATGTGGCGAGCAGTAATTTGTTTATGCGCCGCTCTCACGATTGCAGCCCCGGTGGCTTCGTATGCGCAGCCGGCCGAGAGCGATCGCCAGAATCCGACCGAGTACAACGACGAAGATTCCCAGCCGGCCAAGCTGATGTCCTACGTACTCGCGCCGGTTGGATTCGTTCTGGAATGGGGCGTGACGCGTCCGATCCACTGGATCGTCACGCGCAGTTCCATCGCATCGGCCTTCAACTCTGAGACTCCGATGGCGCCCTATACTCCTCCGGTGCCTCCGCTTCCTCCTGATCCGACGATCGCGCAAGCCAGCGCAACGCACCCGCGTGAAGTTGCGATCGGCGCTGGTCCGTCGCCGGCAACGACTCAGCCCATCAACCAATCGACCGCGTCCACCACCAACGCGCAGCCTGCTGCTTCCAGTGGCCAATCCGTTCTGCATTGATATCGGCGATATCAGCAGGACAACGTTCTTGGCGAGCGCAGCATCAATTGCCCTTGAAGGTTTGCATCGCGATTGATTAGAATTTCTCCCGCCCGGGATCCGTCAAATTATTGAACCGTAAACTCCGATAGTCTCTGAACGCGGGAGAGCGCAAGAACTGGCGATGGCAGCGGCACCCAAGACCAAGCAACCTACCGATCCTGAAGAGCTCAAGAAATGGCGCCAAAATGAGCAGGCGCGCGAAGCCGCCAAACGCGAGCGGGAAAAGACGGAATTAGGCTCGCTTTGGAGCCGTCGCGATTTCCTCGGAAAGCTCGGGTGGGGCGGATTCGGAGCGTTCACGGCGATCGGATTGCTGGCCGCGATTCGTTCCGCTTTTCCACGCATTCTTTTCCTGCCGCCGTCGAAATTCAAAGCCGGGTTTCCCGACGACTATGTCGTCGGTGAGGTCAGCGAGAAATATAAGCAGGACTTTCGCACATGGATCGTCCGCACGAAGCAGGGCTTTTACGCGATCTTCGCCAAATGCACCCATCTCGGATGCACACCGCGATGGCTCAAGGCCGAGCAGAAGTTCAAATGCCCGTGTCACGGTTCCGGTTATTACATCTCCGGGCTTAACTTCGAAGGCCCGGCCCCTCGGCCGATGGATAGATTCAAGATGTACGTCGGCGACGATGGGCAGCTCGTGGTCGATAAATCGGTCGTTTACGAGATGCAGCCCGGGGTCGACCCGAACGAGCAGCATCCCGAGAGCATCCTGAAGATTGCGTGAACCCAAAGCCTCCCAAGCGCGGTCCCATGTGGACCGCGCTATCTTTTTGCTAAAGAGACTCAACTCCTTCGACACAAGGTGGCGACGTGCGTATCAAAGCCGGTTCCATTAACCTGAACTACGAAACCTTCGGACAGGGCGAACCCCTGCTTCTCATCATGGGATTCGGGATGCCCGGCGCGGCGTGGCTTCCTTCGCTCCCGATGCTCGCCGGATTCAAGTGCATCTATTTCGACAATCGTGGGACGGGCGCGAGCGACAAACCCGACTGCCCGTACACGATCGAGGACATGGCCGACGACGCCAGTAATCTCCTGGCCGCGCTCGATATCCCGAAGGCGCGCGTGTTTGGAGTCTCGATGGGCGGGATGATCGCGCAGGAACTGGCGCTACGACATCCCGAGCAGGTCACGAAACTTGTTCTCGGATGCACGATGCCGGGTGGCCCGAATGCGAAGATGGCCAGTCCTGAAGTCCTGGCCCAGTTGATGGAAGGCAGCACGATGATGGCATCGAATCCAGACAAGGCCTTCGACATTTTGATGCCGGCGCTCTTCCCCGAGGCGTTCATCAAGACGCATCCCGAGATCAAGCAGATGCTAATCGCGGGCGCGAATATGATGCCGCCCACGCCCCCGGAGACTCCTCTTCGCGCGATGGCGGGAATTCAGAGCTTCAACGCCTTCGATCGGCTCGATCGAATCAAATGCCCTGTCCTTATCGTGCATGGCGACTCCGATGTATTGGTTCCGCCCGAGAACGCGATGCTTATCAAGAGCCGGATTCCGCAGGCGGAACTGTTCATGATCTCGGGAGCCGGACACGGCTTTCAGGCCGCCGACCCCGTCGGGATCCATGGAAGAATCGTCGAATTCCTGAACCGATAAGGCAGGTAACGGGAACGACAGAAAAAGTGCGCCCGTATTCGATTGGCGGTCTTTCCGACGCTCACTTTACTGATTCACCCCCCTCTGATACCGTGACCGTTTAACAAAGGAAAAGAGAAGGGAAATAAGAGAACTCTCGATGCCTCTTTCGGTTGCCCGCAAGCGGGAAGTAATTCAGTCAAACGCGCGCGATCCCAAGGACAGCGGATCTCCCGAAGTCCAGGTCGCCATTTTGTCCGCCCGGATCGAGCAGCTTACCCAACATCTGGGTTCGCACAAAAAGGACCATCATTCGCGCATCGGATTGCTGCGTCTGGTAGGAAAGCGCCGCCGTTTGCTCGATTATCTCCGTTCGAGCGATTTCGCCCGCTACAAAGGCCTAATCGATAAGCTCGGCATCCGGAGATAAGCTGCCGCGATTCCAGAGCCCTGTTGCTATTCCAGACTGTCGCGATCGCAAAAGCGAGCGACGTCCCGATTGCCGGGCGGGCTTTTTCGACGCACAGTCGATGCGGAGCACCGGAATGACCGTCTGGCGTAATCATCGGCAGCTTTCGTTACCTCCCCCTCAAAGGATCAAATGTACAGAAAATTAGAAATCGAATTCGCCGGGCGTCCTCTTTCGTTGGAAACCGGCCGCCTTGCCAAGCAGGCGCACGGCGCCGTGCTGGCCCAATACGGCGAAACCATGGTGCTCGCCACTGTAGTGTCAGCCTACGAGGCGCGACCCGACGTGGACTTCCTGCCGCTGACGGTTGACTACCAGGAAAAGACATTCGCTGCCGGAAAAATCCCGGGAGGATTCTTCAAGCGCGAGGGCCGTCCGTCGGAAAAGGAAATCCTGACGTCACGGCTTATCGATCGCTCGATGCGCCCGCTGTTCCCGAAGGGCTACGATCGCGAGACGCAGCTAATCGTCAACGTCCTCTCTGCGGATCGTGACAACGATCCCGATATTCTCTCGATTATTGCCGCGTCCACGGCGCTGGAAATCTCCGATATTCCGCACAACGGCCCCGTCGCTGCGATCCGGATGGGCCGAATCGGCGGAGAATTGGCGATCAATCCCCGCCACGGCGAACTCGACCAGAGCGACATCTCGATCGTCGTCGCCGCGACGCCCGATGCGGTCGTGATGCTCGAGGGTGGCGCGAAGATCGTCGACGAAGAATCGATGCTCGAAGCGCTGTTCAAGGCGCACGAGGAAATGGCGCCGTTGTTCGAGATGCAGCAGGAACTGCGCAGGCTGGCAGGCAAAAACAAGCGCGAGTTTGCGCCCAAGCAGAAGGATAAGGCGCTGATCGAAAGCGCGCGCAATCTGCTCGGCGACGGCGTCGCGAAGGCGCTCGCGATTGCTGGCAAGAAAGAGCGTCGCGAAGCGATCGACGCGCTTGCCGAGCGCGCTGTCCTCGAACTGGCCGAGAAGTTTCCGGATCGCTCGGAGGAAATCGCCGAAGCCTGCGATCAACTCGTGCGCGAGAGCGTGCGCCACAACGTGGTCGCGAACGACAAGCGTATCGACGATCGCAAATCGACCGAGATTCGTCCGCTGAGCGCGCAGGTCGGTGTGCTGACGCGGACCCACGGTTCGGCGCTCTTTACACGCGGCGAGACCCAGGTGCTCGCGACCGCGACGCTCGGCACATCGTCCGACGAGCAGAAAATAGACGCGCTGCTGGGCGAGCGTTTCAAGAAGTTCATGCTTCACTACAACTTCCCGCCGTTCTCAACCGGCGAGGTGAAGTTTCTGCGCGGACCCTCGCGACGCGATATCGGTCACGGCGCTCTGGCGGAGCGCGCCCTCCTGCCCATTTTGCCCGAAGAGGAGGAATTCCCGTACACGATTCGCGTCGTGTCCGAGGTTCTCGAATCCAACGGAAGCTCCTCAATGGCGACGGTCTGCGGCGGAAGCCTCGCGCTGATGGACGCGGGCGTTCCGATCAAGGCGGCGGTAGCGGGAATCGCGATGGGGCTCGTCAAGGAAGGCGAGCAGGTCCGGGTTCTCACCGACATCCTTGGCGACGAAGACCATCTCGGCGACATGGATTTCAAAATCGCGGGCACCTCGACCGGCGTCACCGCGATCCAGATGGACAACAAGGTGGGAGGCATCACTCGCGACGTGATGCGCAAAGCGCTGATGCAGGCGCGCGACGCGCGGCTGTTCATCCTCGGCGTGATGGAGAAGGCGATCGCCGCGCCGCGCAAGGAAGTCTCGATTTACGCCCCGCGCATCGTCACGATGCATATCAAGCAGGACAAGATTCGCGAAGTTATCGGCCCCGGAGGCAAGGTGATCCGCGGACTGGTCGAGGAGACCGGCTGCAAGATCGATATCAGCGACGACGGTACCGTCTTGATCGCGTCCGCGGACGGACTGGCGATCGAAAAGGCGATCTCCGCGATCCAGGCGATCGTGGCTGAGCCCGAGATCGGCAAGATCTACAAGGGCACCGTACGCAAGATCGTCGAGTTCGGCGCGTTCGTTGAAATCATGCCGGGGACCGACGGATTGCTTCACATCTCGCAGCTTTCCAACGAGCGCGTGCGTCGCGTCGAGGACGTCGTCCACGAAGGCGACGAGGTGATGGTCAAGGTTCTCGACGTCGATCGCAGCGGGAAAATCAGGCTTTCGCTGCGCGAAGCAATGGCCGAACTCGAAGGCAAGAACAAGTAACGGTTCTGATGGTCCGCACGCAACTTGACGGACGATTGTGCGTGGAATGAGATTCTTCGCTCCGCAGACGGCGCTCAGAATGACAACGAATGGAGAAATTCTGTCATTCCGAGCGAAGCGAGGAATCTCAGACCGCTTGCGCTCGCTGCGCGGTCGCCATGAGAATTCACCCCCTAACTCCCGGAGCAGCATATAGAGCATGATTCGTACGACCCGGTTGTCCAACGGCGTTCGCGTCTTGACCGAAGAGATGCCGAACATGGTGTCCGCGTCGCTCGGAATATGGGTCGAAAACGGCTCGCGCTACGAAACCCCGGAAAAGAACGGACTCTCGCACTTTATCGAGCATCTGCTCTTCAAAGGCACCAAACGCCGGACCGCCGCGCAAATCGCCGAGGAGATCGACGCGGTCGGCGGCGTGCTCAACGCCTTCACCGGCAAGGAATACACCTGCTACTACGTCAAGGTGCTCGGTGAGCACGTCGCGATGGCGACCGATCTGCTTGCCGATATCTTTCTTGAGTCGGTCTTCGATCCCGCCGAGGTCGAGCGCGAGCATCAGGTTGTTATCCAGGAGATTTCGCAGGCCGAGGACACTCCCGACGATTTCATCCACGACCTGTTCACGCTTCAGTTCTGGAAGGACCATCCGCTGGCGCTGCCGATTTTCGGCTCGCCCACGACCGTGAACTCGTTCGATCGCGACGCGGTCGTGAAGTTTATCGACGACCGGTATCGCGCCGAGCGTGTATTTATCGCAGCCGCCGGAAAGCTCGATCACGACAAGCTCGCCGCGGACTGCGAGAAATTCTTCTCCCGCGTCAAACCGGGCGCGGTATCGGACGGTCTGACTGCGCCGCGCGCCCATCCCGTCGTGCTTAATCATGAGAAGGAACTCGAACAGGCGCATATCGTGATCGGGGGCCCGGGGCTCAGCTCCGTCGATCCGCTGCGCTACGCCGCCTACGTGCTCAACACCGCCCTGGGCGGCGGGATGTCGTCGCGGCTGTTTCAGGAAGTGCGCGAGAAGCGCGGCCGCGTCTACAGCATCTATTCGTTCATGAGTTCGTGCTCCGATTGCGGATACTTCGCGACCTACGCGGGCACCAATCCGGAGTGGGTGGAAGAGGTTATCGAGGTCACGCTCGGCGAGCTCAAGAAGGTCACGCGCGAGGCTTTGACGGCGCCCGAGCTCGAGCGCGCGAAGAGCCAGATCAAGGGCAACATGCTGCTCGGGATGGAATCGACGGACGCGAGGATGAATCGAATCGCGCGCAACGAGATCTACTTCCGCCGCGACGTTCCGATCGAGGAGCTCGCCCGCGGTATCGAGGCCGTCACCAACGATCAGATCGCGGAGCTTGCCAACGCGTGGTTCCAGCCGGGCTCGATGGCGCTGGTGATGGTTGGCGACTTAAAGGGCCGCGAATTCGGCAACGACATCTGGTCCCCGCTGGCGTAAACGGGGCTGGAAGAATCACCGTCACACCGAGGGTATCGGCTCCGGGCCAGCCAGCGATCTTCCGCGAGCCAACGTCGCGCGGCTCATGCTCCTCAGCCACATGTAGTGGAAGGCCTCGAACCAAAACAAAACCGCAAAA
>DASPQU010000348.1:0-4406 GCA_035624805.1 Binataceae bacterium (SeqCode)
GCCGAGCTGGAGGTTAGTCTGTGGTCCCGCCAGTGCCTGGGGCGTCAGCGGGTAGCTACCTTCGCCGAGTTAAGTCGGCGCACCAGCGCCTGGAACGCACACGCCAATCGGACCCGCCGAAGCATCGATTGGCGCTTTACCGCCGCTGATGCTAGACGCGTCTTCCATTACCAACAAAGCGCTACGCATGGGTCGAAGCACTAGGCCAACTTTTGCGCGATCTGTTCGTCGAGGATTTCGCGAACGGTCAGCGGCACTATTACTTTCCCCGTCTTGCGAAAGAAACGATCAATCTCGGTGAGCGCGTCGCTCGAGAAACCGAAGGCAATCAGAAAGCCCTTCTCACGGTCGCTTCGCTCCATTGCAGCTTCGAACGCGTCGACTTTTGGCCGACCCATCCGATCCGTTTGTTCGACCTGAATCGGATACCACACGTCCATGAACTCGAATTCGCCGGTTTCCGCACCGCGTTTCTGTGGGGCGGCGTGGACAGGGAAGATCCGTCCGTCAATTCCCATATCGCCGACTTGCGCTTTATTGGGTATTCCGCCCAACGCGATCACCGCCCAGTTCTCAAATTCGAACGGAGGTATCTTGTGGAGACGTTCCTCTGTCCAAGGCAGATCGCGAACCACGAAACCCTTGCCGGTCTGCCACAGACGTTCGTCCTCTCGCAGAGCGCAGTCCCTTTTCAGGCGTTGCGCCATCACGCGGCAGGCAGTGGGCGAGACATCGATTCCGATCCAGTCGCGTTTCAACTTTTGTGCGGCGACTAGAGCCGTACCGCACCCGCAAAAGGCGTCCAGTACGACATCGCCCGGATTGCTCGCGAATGTGACGATCCTTTCAAGCAGGGCGACCGGCTTTTGCGTCGGGTAGCCGAGACGTTCGTTGGACTGCGAATTGAGCGGAGGAATGTCGGTCCAGACGTCGTCGATTGGCCGACCCTCTTGTTCGTCGAGGTATCGCTTCAAGCGTGGTACTGCCCCCGGACTCGGCTGCACGACGAGCCCTGCTTTGTAAGCAGCCTCCATGCGTTCGCGCGTCCAGCGCCACACCCTTTTGATGCCGAGGAACTCGTACGTTAGGTTAGGGCGGTTAGGATTCGGATTTATTAAGTTGTCCAACTGGTAGAGTCTACCGTCGGGATCTTTGTGGGAGTACTTCTTGGCGGTCTTGAGGTCCAAGTTTTTCGGATCATACGGTTGGAAAATAGGGTTCCAGGTAAATCCGTTTTTCCCTACGTAGTAATGAATTGTGTCGTGATTGTTGGCGAGTCCTTTGAACGCGAGGCCCTTCGCAAAGTTGCGACGCCAGATGATCTCCGTCTGGAAGTTGTTCTCTCCAAAAGTCTGATCAAGCATCACCTTGACATAGTGGCTCGCGTGCCAGTCGCAATGGTAAAATAGGCTCTCCGTTGGTTTCATTACCCTCGCCAGCTCAACGCAACGGGGGCGCATAAATTCAATGTAAGCTTGCGTTGAGGCGTGGCGATCCTCGAAGGCCCGCTTCTCCTTGGTTTCGCCCCAGAACACCTCGTAATTGCGGTTCGAGTTGAACGGCGGGTCGATATAAATCAAATCCACGCAGGCGTCGGGAAAATCTCGCAGTTGGTCAAGGCAGTCTCCGCAGTATATGACGCGGGTATCGACGAGCGCGATTCGTTTCGACATCGCACGGATTCTACCTTTCAAAGCTCCAAAAACGCACACGCATGAAAGCGGCGCACACCCTCCCCCCAAGCCGCTACGATTCCCATAAGGTTCGATACCTGCCATGACTGCTTGATGGTCTTCGAATGACCACGGAGGGCGATCCATGAACCGTGAAAATATCCATAAGTTGGGTTTCGATGCGGACCGGCTTGCGCGCGTTACCGCCGCTATCAAACGCGAGATCGAGGCCGAACGCTGTCACGGCGTCGCGCTGATCGTCGCACGCGGCGGAAAAATCGTCCTCGACGTGGTCGAGGGTTATGCGGACCGCCAGGCCGGGCGCGCGTTGAAGCCCGACTCGGTGTTCGCGACGATGTCTGTCGCCAAGCAGTTTACCAACGTGCTCGCGCTCTCGATGGTCGAGCGCGGGATTCTGCGGCTGCACGCGCCGATCGCGGATTGGCTTCCGGAATTTCGCGTGCTGGGAAAAGAGAAGGTTAATCTCGCGCACATCCTGACGCATACCAGCGGCATCCTCGGCCAGATTCCTCCGCTGCCGCCCGAAGTGATCACGAGTATCGCCGGGCTTTGCGGCGTCGCTTGCGCGATGCCGCTGGAATCGCAGCCGGGCGAGCGCGTCAATTATTCGATTCTGGTCGCCCATTCCGTGCTCGGCGCGCTGTGCGTTCGCGCCGACCCCGCAAAGCGGACGTACACGCAGATGATCGAGCAGGAACTGTTCGAGCCTCTCAAGATGAAAGACACGAGCGTCGGCGTCCGAAAGGACCTCCTCGCGCGATACTGCCCGGTTCGCGCCGCGTGGAGCGGCACGGGAATCATCCCGCCGCAGGCAGCGGAGGGGATGAACATGATGCTCCAATTTCCGGGTGGAGAGATACCAGGAGGCGGATGCGTCACGACGATCGGCGACCTGCATCGATTCGTCGAGATGCTGCGCGGCGGCGGCGAGCTCGACGGCGCGCGCATCCTCTCGCCCGGGACGATCGACTATGTAACGCGCAATCACACCGGAGATCTTCGCAATATCCTGTTCGACGGGATGCTGACCGATCGCGGATGGAATCCGTTCCCCGCGTATATCGGGCTGGGATTCTTCATTCGCGGCGAGGCTATCACGCCGGGCCCGTTCGGCGCGTTCAATTCGCCGCGCACGTACGGCGGCCTCGGCGCAGGCTCGACGTGCTTCTGGGTCGATCCCGCCCGCGATCTGTCGTTCTCATTTCTGTCGACCGGATTGATGGAAGACAGCCATCATATCGAGCGCCTCTCGATGCTGTCGGATCTCGTGATCGCATCGATGGTGCGTTAATCGGGGGCTCGCGTGGCTGCTCGGGAACTCTTCGTCACCGGCGGCACTCTGATCGACGGCGCCGGGAAAAATCCGGCGCCCGATGCCGTAGTGCATATCGTTGATGGCCGCTTCCGTACGATTGCGCGGCGCGGCGAAATGTCGATTCCGAAAGGCGCCGAAGTTATCGACGCCTCGGGCGGATTCATCCTGCCCGGTCTGATGAACGCCAATGTCCATCTGCTCGACGGCATCATGATGATGGGCATTGGTGGGACAGAGTATCTCGCGCGCTTCGAGGGACGCCTCGACGACGTAATCGAAGAGGCGGCGCAGATCGCATTGCGCGGCGGGATGACGACCGTCTTCGACACCTGGGATGCGCTCGTTCCCGTACTCAAGGTTCGCGATCGTATCAATGCGGGCAAAGCGGTCGGCGCGAGGATCTTCGCAGCCGGAAATATCGTCGGGATGGGCGGTCCGTTCAGCGCGGACTTCTCGATGCAATCGCGCAAGGTCATCAGCAAGACCTTTGCGGATCGTATCGACAACCTGTTCGAGGCGGGTGTGGGCAGGTACTTGAGCACGCTGCCGCCGAATGAGGTGCGTCCGATCATCCGCGATTACATCGGACGCGGGATCGATTTCCTGAAATTCGCCGTCAGCGATCACATGATCGGACTGCTCGGCTGGCGCTCTCCGTTTTTCACCTTCTCCGATCGCGTGCAGCGCGTGATAGCCGACGAAGTGCGCAGAGCGGGTATCCCGCTGGCGACGCATACGACGTCGGTTGAAAGCCTGAACACTGCTGTGGAACTCGAAGCCGAGGTCATGGTTCATGTGACCGCGACCGGTCAGGCGCCGATTCCCGAGGAACTCCTCCAGCGCATGGCGCGGGGCCGGGGATGGTCGGAAATTCAGCCGACCACACGTCGCTTTCAAAGCTATCTCGATCGCACGAATCATCCGTGGGCCGAGTACGCGGGCGGCGTGCACGACGAAAACACGATCCGGCTCATCAAGGCGAAAGCGCCGATCATCCTGGGCACCGACGCCGGATGCACCGATCCCGACGTCTTGCACGATTTGCCGGCGGAGGAGTTGATCGAGCGTCCGTGGTCGCTGGGCAGCGATCACGTGATGTGGCTCAAGGCGATGGTCGAGAAGGGGATGGCTCCAATGGACGCGATCCTCGCTTCGACGCGCAACATCGCTCGCGCCTACGGCAAGGATCGAGAGCTTGGGACGATTGAGGTCGGAAAAATCGCCGATCTGGTGATCGTCGCCGAAGATCCTTTGAAGGACATCTCGAACGTCTCGAAATTGCGGAGCGTGGTCAAAGACGGCGTTTCGGTAAACTTCGAGAGTCTGCCGACCAAGCGCGTCGTGACGGATTATCCTCGCGACGCGGATTCACAGTGATTGGAATATAGAGAGGGGAG
>DASPQU010000349.1:0-3152 GCA_035624805.1 Binataceae bacterium (SeqCode)
GCGCGGCAGACGCCGTCGCGATCCAGGTTGAGCGCGGCCGCCACCCCGAGCAACGGAAAGTCGAACGAATCGCGGCGTCGAAGCTTCAGATAAATCGAACGCCATCCGAAACTCCCGCGAGGTATGACGAGCGCCCGAAGCAGCTCGTCTCGCCTTCGCACGCAGAAATCGATTCCGTCGTTGCGATAAAGCTCGCTGACGGGCACGATGCGGCCGCCGTCGCGACTGTCCAGCACGACTCTCGCATCAATACTCTGAAGGACGGGCGCCGTATCGGATGAGAACACTGCAAGACACTTCTTGCTTGCCGGCGCAACCAGACATCGGTCGCCGTCCTTCTTCAAACAAAAGCCGGCGGCTTGTCGCCAAAAGTAGGATTGATCGTACTGGTTGCACCGCGTATCGACCAGCAGATTGCCGCCAATCGTCGCGACGTTGCGAATCTGCGCCATCGCTACCGATCGAGCGGCTTCGGCAAGAGCAGGCGCTATCTCGCGAATCGCACGGTGATTTGCGATCGAATGCAGAGTCTCGCCGGCGCCGATCCACAAGCCGTCTCTATGATTCGGATCGATGCCCTTGAGTTCATTCACCGCTCTAAGCGAGACTAGGTGGCGCGGAGAAAACTGCCCGCGCTTCATCTTCGGATACACATCTGTCCCGCCCGCGACCACCATCGCGTCCTCATTCAAATCGGCGATGATCCGCACAGCTTCCGTTATCGAACGCGGCGAGTGGTAGCTGAATTCGGGCAATCGCAGCATCGGCTAGCTCTTCTGCGGCACCTTCACGCCCTGGCCTGGCGCCCATTTGACCGGAGCCGGGTATTTGAATTCAGGAAACGAGACAGGATTCATGCGGCCTGCCAGCGCGCGCAGCACCTTCTCGGGAGTAATCGGGATTTCATGAAAGCGAACGCCGATCGCATCGTAGAGGGCATTCGAGACGGCAGGCACCACCGGCAGAAGTGGCCCCTGCCCCGCCTCTTTTGCGCCGAACGGCCCCTCCGGATCGTTGGTTTCGACCAGAATCGTATCGATTTCCGGCGTCTCCAGGATGGTTGGACTCTTGTAGTCGAGCATCGACGGATGCCTGTGCAGGCCCGTCTCGTCGAAGACATGCTCTTCCATCAGCGCTTCGCCAAGCGCCATGTAAACGCTGCCTTCGACCTGCCCTTCGACCAGAGTCGGATTGAACGCCCGCCCGCAATCATGCGCGATCCACACTTTCTCAATCTTGACCGCGCCGGTATCCACGTCGCAGCCAAGTTCGACGACCGCCGCAGAGTAACTATACGCAGGTGTAGGTCCGACGCCCGCCCCTTTATAGTCGGCGGGATGCTTGGGCGGACGATAACTGCCCGTCGTGCCGAGCGTTCCGTGGCGGGCTTCGGCGCGCTCGACGCAATCGTTGAAACTCATCGAGCGGGAAGGGTCGAAACGGCTCCTGATCTTCCCTTCGATCATTTCGAGTTCTTCAGCGGCAACGCCGATTACTTCGGCCGCCGTGGGAAGAAGGATTGCCTTCAGCTTGCGGCAGGCTTCTATCGCGGCGTTACCGGTCATCACGGTAACGCGGCTCGAATAGCTACCCAGGTCAACGGGCGTTAGGTCCGTATCGCCCGTCACCACACGGATATCGTCGGGATCGAGACCCAATTCCTCTGCGACCGCATAGGCGAGAATCGAGTTGGACCCCTGCCCGATATCGGTCGAGCCGCAGAACACTGTCACGCCGCCGCCGCGATCGACGCGAAGCTGAACACCCGAATGCGGCAACTCGTTCCAATAGATCGGCAGCCCTGCCCCGCTGATATAAGTGCTTGCAGCGAAACCGATGCCCCGTCCGTGCGCAAGGCGTCGATACTTATCCTTCCATCCCGACCGCGCGGCAACTTTTTCAATGCATTCGCGGAGTCCACAGGTGCCGATACGCAGTCCGTTGACCGTGACACTGTTGGGCTCGACTATTTGCTTCAGGCGCAACTCGACCGGATCGATGCCCAGCTTCTCAGCGATCTCATCGAGCTGAACTTCCAGCGCGAATCGCGGTTGGGGTGTGCCATGTCCACGCTTTGGCCCGCAGGGCGGCTTGTTGGTGAACATCCGAGCACCTTCGAACTTGTAGGCGGGAAGCTTGTAGGTCACGGTCTGCAGCGCACCGGTGTAATAGACCGACGCGAGGCCGTAGCTGCTGTAGCCGCCGCCATCCAGGAGCGTCGCGAAATGCATCGCGGTGAGGCGACCGTCGGACTTCACGCCGGTCCGCACGCGCATCTTCACCGGATGGCGCCCGCGATGGACGTAAAAGCATTCTTCTCGCGACAGCGCTACCTTCACAGGGCGACCCGTAATCATCGCCAGCTTCGCGGCGCAAATTTCGTGCGAAAAGGGATCGGTCTTCCCTCCAAAGCCTCCTCCTATCGCTGTCGCTATCACCCGGATCCGACTCATCGGCATCCCGAGCACTTTCGATAATGCTCGATGCAGGTAATGAGGAGTTTGCGTTGAAGACCATATCGTCAGCCGCTCGCGCGGATCGTACTGACCTATCGCGCAATACTGCTCCATCGGGAGATGGGTATTGCCCTGGTAAAAGAACGTGCCGGTAAAGACTTGGTCAGCATCCTCGAAGCCGGCGTTCACGTCTCCAAACTCGAACGCCACCGCCTTTTGAATGTTCCCGTTGCGCGTCCACCAGTGGATTTTCCCTGCTTCGTCGGTCGGCCGCAGCGCATCTTCGATCGACATCACCGACGCCAGGGGTTCGTAGTCGACATCGATGAGTCCGAGCGCGCGCTCCGCTATGTCCTCGCTCGTTGCAGCAACTGCCGCAACAGGATCGCCCACATAACGGACCTTCTCGATAGCCAGCGCTTCCTCGTCCTGCGTCGGCGCCATGATGCCGAATTTCTCCGGCAGTTCCTTTCCGGTGAGCACTGCGTGAACGCCTTCCAGAGCCACGGCTCTATCGACGTTCATCGCTCGAATGCGCGCGTGAGGATGGGGACTGCGCAGGATGCGCGCGAACAGCATTTGCGGCAGCGAGATGTCATCGGCGTAGCGGGCGGCGCCGGTTACCCTCGCGGCCGCGTCGATCTTCGGAAGAGGCTTGCCAATAACCGAGAATCCGTCGCGCTTCATAGTTTTTCC
>DASPQU010000350.1:0-10494 GCA_035624805.1 Binataceae bacterium (SeqCode)
GATCTCACCGCGAATCTGTTCCTTGACATCCGCAAGCGGCCTGAGCCCCGGCACCACGTGCGCGTCCACCCGCATGATATGAAACCCGTGCTTGGTGCGAATTACTTCCGAGATCTGACCCGGCTTCAGGTTCTTTATCGCGGCGAGGATTCGATTGCTGATTTCGTCGGGAGAAAACTCTCCCAGTTCGCCGTTCTGCGATTTGGACATATCGTCGGAATACTGCGCAGCCAGGTTTCCGAAATTCTCTCCGGCGAGCGCGCGTTTGCGAACATCCTCGGCCTTGGCTTTTGCGGCGGCCACCTGATCCGCAGTTGCGGTTTTAGGAACCACGATAAGAATCTGCGCGAGCTTGTATCGCTCCTGGGTGACGGTGAATTCGTCTTTGTGCGCGTCGTAGTAGGCCTGATATTCCTCGGGAGTAACGACGACCTTGTCGCGCACCTGTTCGGAAAACATCATCTGTTTTTCCAAAGTCTGGCGCTGCTGTTTGCGAAAATCGTCGTAGCTGATGTTGTTCTGCATCAACGATTCGCGAAGTTGCTGGTCGTTGATGCCCTTTTCCTGTTCGAGTTCGGCGATGTAACGATCAACTTGGGCCTCATCGATCTTGTCGTCGTATTTCTTGAGCTCCTGCTCCATCATCATCTGCGTCAGTAGGGCCTTGAGCGCAGCCTTGAAATTCCCGGAATCGGTGGAATCGCCATCCACCGGATGCCCCGCTGTCTTCGCGAAATCCTGAACGTCGTGCATCGTTACGGGCTCTCCGTCGACGGTCGCGACGATTTGCGCGACCGGGCGCTCGGCGCCCGCTTCGGCGACGACAACCGACACTATCGCCGCGAGAATCAGCGTGGATGCAAATACGAGATTGCGCGTCAGATGGTTCGACATCGATTCAGTTGACGACCGCCGCGGGGGCGCAGCCGGGTGATTTTTCCAAGTTCTCACACGCGTCAAGAGCCTGCAAGACCGCCTCGATCTGGGCGAAAGTTTTGACGTAATCCGAGCCTTGCGGCGGCTCGATCTCGACGATCACCTGGAACGAAGGCGTCAGCCGCATCCGCTTGCGATTCGCATTCGCCAGCGCGGCGAGCTTGGCGGTATCGACGGGAGCCTCGGGATGGAACCTTACCTCGAGCTGATTTCCCTTGGTGATCGCGCTCATAATCATCATCTCGCGCATCCTGCGGCGGATGTTCATCGAAGCGATGAGGTTTTCGATAAGCGTCGGAATCGGCCCGAATCGATCGCGCATCTCGTCGCGCAAATCGTCCAAATCCTCCTGCGAGGTCGCCCGCGCCAGCCGCCGATACAGCACCAGACGTTCATTTTCGTCTGATACAAATGCGTCGGGAATGTATGCGGGTACGCCGAGGCGCAGCTCAGGTTCGAAATCGGGACGCTGGGGCTCGCCGCGCAGCTCGTGGATCGCCTCTTCCATCATCTCCGTGTAGAGCTCGAATCCGACCGCGGTGATTTCGCCGGATTGCTGACGCCCAAGCAGATTGCCGGCGCCGCGATGCTCCAGGTCGGCCATCGCAAGCTTGAATCCCCCACCTGCCTCGGATTCGACCAGCTCGCGCAGCGCGTCGATTCGCCGCTTGGCGTCGCGCGTAATGATGTGCTCTCCCGGAATCAGCAGGTATGCGTACGCCTTCTGACGCGAACGTCCGACACGCCCGCGCAATTGATAAAGCTGCGCGAGCCCGAAGTGATCGGCGCGATTCACGATCATCGTGTTCGCGTTCGGGATATCGAGACCGGACTCGATGATCGCGGTGCATACGAGCAGATTGACGCGGTTCTCGATGAAATCGCGCATCACCTTCTCCAACTGATGCTCGTTCATCTGCCCGTGTGCGACGGCAATCTTCGCTTCCGGTATCAGCGTGCGAAGGTGGCGCGCCATGTACTCGATATTCTCGACGCGGTTGTGGACGAAAAAAACCTGCCCGCCGCGATTCAGCTCGCGCAGTATGATGTCGCGAACCAATGCGTCTTCGAAGTGCGCCACGAATGTGCGAATCGCCTGACGATCGGGCGGCGCAGTCTGTATCACCGACAGATCGCGGATGCCGAGCATCGCCATGTGCAGCGTGCGCGGAATCGGAGCCGCAGTCAGCGTGAGCACATCGACGAGCTTGCGCAGCTTCTTGAGCCGCTCCTTGTCCGCGACGCCAAAGCGATGCTCTTCGTCGATCACGATGAGTCCGAGGCGCGCGAATTGGACATCGCGTGAGAGCAATCGATGCGTCCCGATGACGATATCGACTTTGCCGCTCGCGACATCGTCGATAACCGCCTTGTTCTCCTTCGCGGTGCGGAATCGCGAGACCATCTCGATTCGCACAGGATAATCCTTGAAGCGCTCGCGGAAGTTGTTCCAATGCTGTTCGGCAAGGATCGTCGTGGGCACCAGCACGGCGACCTGTCGGCCGTCCATCACCGCGAGGAACGCAGCGCGCATCGCGACTTCGGTCTTGCCGAAGCCCGCGTCGCCGCAGATTAGGCGATCCATCGGCTTCGCGCGCGTCATATCGCGGATGACCTCGTCGATCGCGGATTGCTGGTCGGGCGTCTCCTCGAAAGCGAAGCGCTCGGCAAAATCGTCGTAGTCGCGGCCGGGATGCGTAAACGCGTGCCCCTCCATGACCTCGCGAGCCGCGTAGATATCGAGCAGCTCGCGCGCCATCTCGAGCACCGCGCGCCTGGTCCGCGCCTTGACGCGCTCCCATGATCCGCTGCCGAGTTTGTCGAGCTTGGGCGCCGCATCATCGTCGCCGCCGCCGACGTAGCGCTGCACGAGATTAATCCGCTCGACCGGGACGTACATCGTGTCGTTGTCGGCGTATTCGAGGTTCAGAAAATCGCCTTCAGCGTCGGAGACCTTCAAATGCTTGAGCCCGCGATAGCTCGCGATTCCGTGATCGATGTGAACGACGAGATCGCCGGGATGCAGCTCTTCGAGGTTGACGAGTGCGCCCTTCGCCCGCGGCTTGACGCGTCGGCGCGCGCGCGGTTCACCGAAAATTTCTTCCTCGCTGTAAAGGTGCACTCCGTCGTCAGGAAGCACCACGCCGGCTGAGATTTCGCCCTCGATAATCGCGGGACGGAAATCGTCTTTCGCCATCAACTCCGCGAAAGTCGTTGGCCCCGCGTTGACCTCGATATCGTAGGCTTCGAGATGGCGCCGCAGTCTGGCTGCCTGATTATTCCCTTCGACCACCATCACAGCCCGGCCCTGCGCGCGCGCAAGCGCCTTCAATTCGTCTGCGAGCGGCTCGAACGATATCGCGTGACGCTGTCCCGTGAGCTCGACCGAACTTAGCTTCATCGCGGGCGACGACTTGACCTCGATCGCGGGAGCATATCCCTCGCGAGGCGCAGTCAGGGTGACGAGAGAATTGACCTCGACCGCAACTGACGATGCGAGACTGCGTTCGAGTTCTTCTGCGCTGAGAAAGATTGTTTCCGGCGGCGGAAATATCGAGTGGCGCGTCTGCGCGGCGTCCGCCTCGGCAGCGACAGCCGCGCCGAGGCGCTGAATCTCCGCCACGACCCGCCCGGGATCGACGATCCACATGATCGCACTGTCCGGCATATAAGCGAAAATCGGATCGAGCGGTCGCTCGTAAACGTACGGCATCAGAAATTCCGCGCCGGGGAACAGAAGTCCGGTCTCGAGCGTCTCTTCGAGCTCGGCAGCCTCCTTCCGCACCATCGCGATCTCGGCCGCGCGAATCGCGATTGCGTCGATAACGCGCTTGTCCTTGAGCGCGCCCGGCCCTACGAATCGCGTGCGGATGACAACCGCTTCGTCCATCGCATTCAGTGACCGCTGCGAAGCGATTTCGAAATGCCTGATCGAAGTTACGAGATCGTCCTCAAGCTCGATGCGCACAGGTGCGTCGTACAATGGCGAGAACACATCCACGATTCCGCCGCGCACGCTGAAGTCGCCCGGCTCGTCGCATTGCGGCAATCGTTGATAGCCCATCGCAGAGAGCGTCTCGACGAGGATGTCCAGATCGAGCCTTTCTCCCGCAGCAACGCGGACGATCGAATCGTCAAACACTGCGCGCGGCATCGTGCGCATCATCAGCGCCTCTGCCGATGCAATCACGACGGGCGCTTTTAGACGGCGCATCGCATACAGCGCGGCGAGCTGCGCGGCCTGCGTATCAGGTCCGGGCGAGAGATGGGAGAACGGACGCAGTTCCCACGCCGGCATCAGATGAACGCGGCGCGCGGGCGCGTCGGCATGGAGCGATTCGCCCATGAGGAGAGCAGTCTCGTGGGCGAGCGCTTCGGCTTCGGCCGGGCGCGACGTTACCACGACGATCGGACGATCGATTCTGAGCGCAGTCTCACGCAGCGCAAGCGCATTCGCCGCGCCGCGCAGTCCCATCATGGGGAAACGGCGATAGCTCCCGGACTTTAGCCGGGCTTCAAGCTCGCCAACTGATTCTTTGAGACTTCGTTCCAATCGAAAGTCCGATGACGCAAAAATGCCTTGCGCATTCGCGGTAGAGGCTCGCAAATGCGCCCGGATGAACGATCAGTATAGCAGATGGCGCCGCCGCGAAGGTGAAAAGGGAATCGGCTTAATATCGCGGCATCGGCTGCGGATATCCGGGCGACGCGCCCGGACCTGCGTCGGCGTACTCGCCCATCGCACCGACCTTGACGGCAATCTTGAGGGTCTGATGCGCTCCGCCCTCGCCACCGCTCATCGGGCGAATCACGGTGAGATACATCGTGTCGCCCGGCTTGAGCTTGGAAATTTCGGCTTCGAACTCTTCCTTGGTGCGCACGCGATGGTCGTCGACGGCCACGATCATGTCGCCGTTCATCCCCATCGCGCCGCTCTTTATCAGCGCCGGTTCGGTAATGAAATTCAGCGGACCCAGCATCGTGCTCGCGATCGTGCCGACCGCGCCGACGACGCTGGCGCCGACGTGCGAATGCAGCTTTGCCTGTTCGGCGGGGCTGCCCGGATCGATATTGATGATCTCCAGCCCTTCTTCTTCTTTGCCGGCGTAGCAGAGCGTGCGATAGGCGACGCTTATTCCGAGATACGGATGCACTCGGCGGCCCAAGTTGGAATTGTCTTGGCCGTTGGGTTGATAGTTCGGATTGATCGAAGCGGTGTCCTCGCCGGGCTTGAATCCTCGTCCGCCGGGGATTTCACCGGTCGAACCTGCGGGAGGGCGTATGCCAGGCTGCGGCGCGATTTCCAAGGTCGTATCGTCTCCGCCCTGCCCCGCCATCCCCGGAGGAGGCGGTGCGCTGCCGGGCTGTGCCGCGATTCCCGGCTGCTGTCTGCCGGACTGCGAACCGTCCTGCCCATTCGCGAAACTTGTAAAGGCCAGGACGACGACTCCCAACGCAATCGCAAATGATTTCGAGCGGAACTTCACGGGACTAAGGCGGAACGACTCCGCACTGATCATAAGCCGCTATCTCGCTGCGCTCAACCCGCATTGACGCAGTAAGTCTGCATAGGTGCGCTTCAGACCCCCTTCCTAACCTTCCCCCGCAAAAGATTGCGCGGGAAGGAATCAGACATTCGCGCCCGCGTTGTTCTGGCTGGCCAAGCGTCTTATTCCTGCCCTCGCGTTTAGTTGCGGGGGAAGGTTAGGAAGGGGGTCTGAAATAATCTGGCTTGTGCAGAGCTTCCCTAAAGGCTTGAAGCGGGCAGCTGAGGCGTGGGAGATTCAGTATGCCGATGAAAATCGCGTCCGCATACGCGCTCAACGATTCTCAACGGGCAATCGTCGCCGGCGCTGCGCCGAACGCCGCCATCGAAGATCGCGCCTGTCGCACGCCAGCCGAAGTCGACGCGGTCGCTTCGGGATGCGACATCCTGCTGAGCTTTCGCATCCCGGATGATCTTCCGTCGCGCGCGCCGAATTGCCGATGGGTGCAACTGCTCAGCGCCGGCGCCGATCACATCCTCGATGCCGTGCACCAGCCGCCGCCGAATGTCGCGATCACCACCGCCAGCGGAATCCATGCGACGCCGATCGCTGAGTACACGATCGCATCGATGCTCGCGTATACGCATCGTCTGCACGTCACGATGCGCGCGCAGATGAAGCGAGAATGGATTCGCGGCGGTTTCATGGCGACGGTTGACGAACTGCGCGGCAAAACCCTGGGCGTCATCGGCTATGGATCGATCGGACGCGAAACCGCGCGGCTGGCGCGAGCATTCGGAATGAAGGTGCTCGCGCTAAAGCGCGATCCCCACGACAGGCGCGACCCCGGATGGAATCCGCCGGGGCTTGGCGATCCTAATGGAGAATTTCCCGAGCGATTTCTCGGCCCAGAGCAGTGCGCCGAAATCATGGCTGAGTCGGATTACGTCACTGTAACGCTGCCGCTTACGCCTCATACGCGAGGATTCGTCGGCAAGCGCGAACTCGATGCGGCAAAGCCCGGGTGTTACATCGTCAATATCGGGCGCGGCAGCGTTATCGACGAGCGCGCAATGATCGCGGCCCTCAAGTCCGGAAAGCTCGGCGGCGCAGGACTCGACGTGTTCGAGACCGAGCCGCTGCCGTCGGAAAGTCCCCTGTGGGAGATGGAAAACGTGATTCTTACCCCGCACATGTCGGGAGCGAATCGGGGGTACATGGACAAGGCCTGCGAGCTTTTCGCGGAGAATCTGCGGCGCTTTGCGGCTAACCAACCGCTGCTGAATCTGGTCGATCGAAAGCTCGGCTACTAACGATCGCGTAGCGCGGCGAGAAACTTTTCCTTGAGGTTGTCGAACGGGCCGTTCGACATGAAGACCGCGACGTCGCCGGGACGCGCATCGGCGAGCATCGCTGCGAGAATCTCCTCGTTCGACGAGCAGGCGAGCGCGTGTAGGCCTCTTGCGCTGATCGATTTCGCGAGCGCTGCCGTGTTCAGCCGCTCTCCAGGGCCGATCGAATCGTTCTCCTTGAAGTAGACGGGGCCCAGATAGACGCGGCTCGCGCGATCGAATGCGGCGGCGAAGCCGTCCTGAAAAACATTGCGCCGCGCGGTGTTCGATCGCGGTTCGAACGCAGCGAGAATCCGCCGTCCCGCGAAGCGCTCTGCGATTGCCTCGAGTGTAACGCCGATAGCGGTCGGATGATGAGCGAAATCATCTACGACCGTTATGCCGCGCGCCTCGCCGATAATTTCCTGACGCCTGACCACGCCCGAAAACGTTGCGAGCCCCTTCGCGATGTCGGCCGGCGACATCCCGTATTCATGGAGCAACACGAAAGCACCCAATGCGTTTGCGACGTTCATCCGTCCGCCGATCGGAAGGCGAATCGCATGCGCGACCTGCTTGCCGGCGCGCTCGATATCAAAGCGCGCGCCGTCCGCATCGATCGCGATGTTCGCCGCGCGATAGTCGCCGGCGCTCAACCCGAACGTGATTCGGCGCGCGGCGGTTGTGGCGCTCACATCGATCGCATGGGGAAAGTCTGCGCACACGACGAGAAGCTGCCTCGGCTTCATCGAAGCGGCGAGCGCGCGAAACGACGACTTCACGTGATCGAGGTCGCGATAGATGTCGGCGTGATCGAATTCGACTGCGGTTATGATCGCGCCGTCGGGGCGGTAATGGAGAAACTTGGGGCCCTTGTCAAAAAAAGCGGTGTCGTACTCGTCGCCCTCGATGACGAACTCTGCGCCTTTGCCCACGCGATAATTCGAGCCGAGGTCCTTGGCGACGCCTCCGACGAGCATCGACGGATCGCGTCCCGCAGCGTTCAGGATATGCGCGATCATCGAGGTTGACGTCGTCTTGCCGTGCGTCCCCGCTACCATCAGTACCTTGCGCTCGCGCAGGAAGAAATGCCAAATCGCTTCGGGCATCGAAACGTACGGAATCGAGCTGCGGATCAGCGCCTCCGCTTCCGGATTGGTTCGCGTGATCACGTTGCCGACTACAACCAAGTCGGGCGCGGGCGAGAGATTCTCGGCGCGAAAACCCTCGATCGTCGCGATACCGAGGCGCTTCAGCAGCGAAGCCGTCGGCTCGTAGAGCTTGTTGTCGGAGCCGGTAACGGTGTGGCCCGTCTCGCGAAGCATCCCGGCCAGAGCCGCCATTGCGGTGCCGCCGACGCCGATCAGATGGATTCGGCGAACCGTCGCGGGGATGTGCGCGAGGCGGGTTTCGCTCGATGCGTCAGGCACGTTGGGAAATCGCTTCCATGATCAGGTCATGGATACGCGGACGGAACTCGCGAATCGCGTGATTGTCGCGCGTGGGATGCACGCGATTGGTGAGAATCGACACGGCGATTTCCGCGTCGGGCTCGATCCACAGCGATGTTCCGGTGAAACCGAGATGTCCGACTGCGCGCGGCGAGAAATGCCTGCCCGAACTGGATTGCTGCGGCGACGGGGTATCCCATCCGAGCGCCCACGTCGATCCTGCGACGGTGGTGTCACGCTTCCAGAACTCAGTGACGATTTTTTGCGAAAAGAGCGACCGCCGACCGTGATACGCGTCGATAAGCGTCGCAGCGAGCCTGTCGACTTCGGCCACCGGCGCAAAAAGCCCGGCGTGACCGCATACTCCTCCCATCGCGTAGGCGTTGTCGTCGTGGACTTCGCCGACCAGCAATCGACTGCGCGAGGGACAGACTTCAGTCGCCGCGAACATCTCGCGCACCGGCTCCAGCCGTCGCGACCGCGCCAGCGAGAGATCGATAAAATCGGTCGCGCGAAGCCCGGCCTCGCGATAAATCTTGTCGCGGCAAAATCGATTCAGCGGCACGCCGGTAATCTGCTCGACGGCCTCGCCCAGAACGATGAAATTCAGATCCGAGTAGATCGCTTTCGTGCCCGGCGGAGCCTCGGGCTTCTCGCGATGAATCTCCTCGAACACCCACTGCTTGGCGCCGTCGCTCGCCATGAAATTGACTCTGCCGCCGTGCTCGATCTCCGCGACGCGCTGATAGAACGGTCGCCATGCCGCGAGTCCCGAGCAATGGGCGAGCAGGTTGCGAAACGTGATGTGACTCTTGCCGCGAACTCCGAAGTTTGGGAAAAACCGCGCAACGCGATCGTCCAGTCGCAACCGCCCGTCGCGCACCAGCGCCATCACCGCCATCGTCGTCGCGAGTACCTTTGTGAGTGACGAGAGATCGAAAACCGTATCGAACTTGAGTGGCGCGGGCTCCGGAATCAGTGTGCGATATCCATACACCGCGTGAAATGGAACATCGCGCCCGACGCGAACGATTACCGTCGCTCCCGGAAAAACGCGCCGCTCAACCGCGCTTTCGAATGCGGCGTTTACGTCATTCCATCCCAAGGCAGGTAGCTCTTTTCTGCGGATACATCGAACTACTCGACGACCGCTTCTGATATGACGAGCCGCCGCGCTTGCGCGTCAACGGTTGCAAGCGCGCCGAACGGAAGCGTCAGATTCTCCGTGCCGTGCCCGGCTTCGATTCCGAAAATGACGGGACGATCGAGTCCCCGCGTCTGCTCCTCGATGAATCGCGCGATAAGTCGCGCCTCGCTCTGATCGTTGTTCAGCGGTCGAATCGCGCCAAACACGATTGCGGCGCATCGCGCGAGGGCCCCCGACTGACGCAACTGCACGAGCATCCGGTCGATTCGATAGGCCTTCTCGCCGGTGTCTTCGAGGAACAGGATCTTGCCGTCGAAATCGGGCGAGTACGGCGTCCCGAGCGACGCGACCACGACCGACAGGCATCCTCCGATTAAAACGCCTTCGGCGTATCCCGGATGGACGCATTCGTGGGCCGGGAATTCTATCCGCCCCATCTCGCCGGTCAGCATCAATCGCATATGTTCGATCGATCGAGGGCTCAGGCCGCGCGCGAAATCCATCGCGACCATCGGACCATGAAACGCGATCATGTTCGCACGCTCGACCAGCGCATTGATGATGAACGTCGCATCCGAGAATCCCACAAACGGCTTCGGCGTAAGCGCGAGCGCGTCGAAGTCGAGCAGCGGGAGTATGCGCCCGCATCCGTAGCCGCCGCGGGCGGCGAACAGCGCACGAATATCGGGATCGGCAAAGAACGCCTGCAATTCGTCGGCGCGTTCGCGATCGCATCCCGCAAGCACGCCGTCCCGCGCGAGGGCGCGATCCGAGACCCGGACGCGGAATCCCATCGCACCGAGCGCCTCGACGCCGCGCGCAAGATGGTCGCGATCGACGGCGGCGGCGGGCGCAACCACTCCGACGGTGTCGCCGGGTTTCAAAGCGGATGGTTTTAATCGACGACGTTTCACCAATTGTCGGAAAAGTGTAGCACGAAATTATTCCGCACGACGGGATCGGACGCTTTTCGCGCTCGATTTCGCGATGCTCAGAGCAACCGGCCGACCGCCTCCGCAACCGGCTTCAGCGCCGTCATCAACGCGGCGAACTTGTCCGGCGCAAGCTGCTGGGGAGCGTCGGAAAGCGCGACCTCGGGCTTGGGATGGACCTCGATCATCACGCCGTCGGCGCCCGCCGCG
>DASPQU010000351.1:0-2191 GCA_035624805.1 Binataceae bacterium (SeqCode)
CGTCGCGCTATTGCAACGAGATCCGCCGGATGCCCGGGTGCGCCTCGTGCGTTGCGATTCGCGGGTGGCCTGCGACGTATCGCGATCCCCGCGACTCGGTGTTCACGGCTGCGGTCGGACCCGAAATCAACGATGTTTTTCCCGACTACGGGCTGACAGCGAACGTGATGAAGGACCTGCTCAGAGACAAGCGCGCGGCGTCGGTGGGCCGCGCACTGATGAAGAAATACGGATGGAAGCTCGGGCAGCAGGTGACGCTGCGCAGCGCGGATGCGTTCTCGCGGATGGATCTCACGTTCATCATCACCGCCGATATTCCGTCCAAGCATTATCCGAACGCCTTCATCTTCCGGCGCGACTACTTCAACGAGGCGATGAAGGCGAACGGTCATCCCGACGATGACATCGCATGGCAATTAATCGCGCGCGCAGATTCGCCCGATCACGTCGCGTCGCTTTCCAGGGAAATCGACGATCATTTTCGCAACTCGTCGTACGAAACGCGCACGATGACCGAGCAGGACGCACTTTCAAACGGGCTTTCCGCGATTGGGAATATCCGCGCGATCGTGTACAGCCTGTGCGCGATCGTGATCCTGACCGTATGGATGATCGCGGGAAACTCGGCGGCGATGATGGTGCGCGATCGCATCAACGAAGTTGCCGTGATGCGCGCTCTGGGTTTCGGCCCCGCTCACATTGCGAACCTGCTGTTCGGCGAGTGCGCGCTTATCGGGATGCTTGGCGGAGCGCTCGGCGCAGGTCTCGCGCTCTATCTTTTTTCAGAGGGCGTGTCGCTGGGCGCGGCGCTCGGCGGAACCGCAGGATCGATGTTCGTCACACCGGCCGGCGCGACCCAGGGACTGATCGCGTCGATTGTCGTCGCGGCTGCCAGCGGCGCGATTCCTATCGTACGCGCGATCAGAATCTCACCCGCACTCGGGTTCCGCGAAGTCGTGTAGTTCGACTACTCTTCTAATGAGGAAGTGCCTGGGAGGATTCCATGCCCGAAATTGGACTTTTCGAGGCGATATACTCGGCGCGCTCGCTCCGTCGTTTGCGACCGGATCCGGTTCCCGAAAATCTGATTACGAAAATCCTCGACGCCGCCATACGAGCGCCCTCTGCCGGCAACAGCCAAAACTGGTCTTTTGTGGTCGTGCGTGATCCCGAACTTCGCCGCAAACTTGGAGTTATCTATCGCAAAGCTGCGGACACAATTGGCGCTTTCTACGCTGCAAGAGGCCGTCCCGAGCATATGAGCGAGCGGGAATTCGGGCACATGATGGCTTCGGGCACTTATCTGTGGGACCACATCGGCGATGCGCCTGTCCTGCTGGTTCCGTGTGGAGCGCCACATGTTCTGCCTCCCGCAGCTTCGCTCTCACCCGAAGTGCGGGAAAAACTTTCCGATGCTGCGGCATGCGGACCGCGGATCGAAGCGGCCAGCATCTATCCCGCAATTGAGAACATCATCCTTGCGTGCCGCGCCCTCGGCCTTGCGACGCTGATCACGACTAATCATATGCTCTATGAAGATGAGGTTCGCGATTTGCTCGGCATCCCGAGGGACGTGAAAACCTACGCATTGATGCCCATCGGTTATCCTGTCAACAAATTTGGCCCGGTGATTCGCAAGCCCGTCGACGAAGTCGCCCACGCGGATCGATGGGGCAATCCGTGGGCCGATAAAACCTGACGCTCAGCTACTTGCCGGACTTGGCGCCCCAGGAATCGAGGTAGGTCAGCTCTTCGACCGGACGCCTGATGAGCGGGCCGTGGCCGCGTCCGACCGGATAGCCGATCGGAATCGCAGCCGCTGTCGCCCACGGTTCGGGAATCGCGAGCAACTCACGCACCGCGGGCTCGCAGATGCAGAGCAGCGTCGTCAGCACGCATCCCAAGCCTTCGGCGCGACACGCGAGCAGAAGATTCTCGACGGCGGTGTAAACCGATCCTCCGCCCACGACCGAGGGGCGAGGCAGATTCGCGTCCGTGATCGCCATCTGATTGGGATTGAAGCAGAAAATCGCGATCACCGGAGACTCGCCAAAATGGGATGCGAGATAATCACCCGATTTGACCGTGCGTTCCAGCCGTTCGCGAACATCTTTGGGAGTATCGGCGGGCATCGCGCGATAGCGTTTCGAAAACGCGCTCCATTGCTCGGAGTAAAGCTCACCGAGGCGAA
>DASPQU010000352.1:0-3504 GCA_035624805.1 Binataceae bacterium (SeqCode)
CCTTCTGGAACTGCGCCTTGGGATTGCGCGCTCCGTTCTTATGATTCTTCCAAGCGATACGCGAAAGAACGTCCTTGCCCTTTTCGGGATCGAGTCCGTACTTTTTAAAGTACGCCGGCGCGAGCAGCGAGAACGAAGCCGGCGCGGTCATCGTGCCGAGCGTGCCGTCGTTGGGAGGAGCGTTGCCGACGAGGCCCGAATAGCCCGAGTCTTTCAGCTTCTCGACCCCGATCGCCATCGCGATATCGAATGCGCCAGAAGCGACCGCGTAGCAGGCCTGCCGCAGCGCCTCGGAACCCGTCGCGCACATATTCTCGACTCGGGTCACAGGCTTGAACTGGATTTTCAGCGGCTCGGAAAGCGTGAGACCCGAGATTCCCGAGCCCATCGTGCCGAGCCAGAACGCATCGATATCATCGGGCGAGACTCCGGCCGAGGCGAATGCCTCGTACGCGGCTTCGCACAGGAGGTCCTCCGTGCTCTTGTCCCAATGCTCGCCGAACTTGGTACATCCCATTCCGACGATCGCCACTCGGTCCTTGATACCCTTGCTTGCCATGCCTGTTCCTCCGGGCGCCTAGCGCTTGGGGCGCGCCTTCCAGAAATAGTTGTGAACACCGGCGGCAGTAAAGAGGCGCCGGAACGTCATTTCGACCTCATCGCCAATAGCGACCTTCTCGGGCTCGCAGTCGGTCATCTCGCACAGGAATCTCCCACCGCCCTCGAAATCTAGCACAACGTTTACGGTCGGGGGATTGAGCGAATAGGCCAATCTATCGATTGCATAGGTTGCTATTTTGGCCGTGCGATCGACGAATGGATACGGTTCCATCTTGTCGAAAGCTCGGCACTTGACGCATACGCGCTGCGGCGGAAGTTGCGGCGTTCCGCAGGCCGTGCATCGCGTGCCGATAAATCCGAACTTCCATCGCTCCGCGCGCAGCATCGGAGGCGCAGCCGGACGCTCCGGATCGGGACGCCGCGGAGGCTCGGTCGGCAGAATCTCGCGCCATTTGAGATAGTTGCCGTAGCTTACGTCGCCCTTGGATTCGATAAGGCGTCCGAGCGAATGCGCGGGCTTGAAGCTCGCAATCGCCGGTGTGACGCGCAGGACCATCGCGTCTGCGCCGTCAGCCATGCTCGCGACGAGAATCAGATCGCCGGGCTTCGCAGCAGGAAGCACACCCGTAAGCATCAGCGCGGCGTGCGCGGCTCCCGTCTGCCCGACCGTGAGCGCGAGCGTATCGGTCATCTTCGTCGGATCGAGCTTAAGGGGACGCAGCGCTTCATCGATCGAGCGCGGATTCGGCGCATCGACGACGATCTTGGCAAGTTCAGCCGGCTTGACGCCCGCGCGCGCGAGAACGTCCTGGATAATCTTGCCGAGCAGGGGAACCTGCGCCTGCGTCATCCCGAAGCGCTCTTCCCACGAATGGGCAAACCGCTCGTCGGGAAGCCGCCATGTATCGAGGAACTCGCGCGTGAGCGACGCAGTCGCGACGATTTCGGCGATCACATTCTCCGTACCGAAAACGAAGGCCGCTGCGCCGTCTCCGTTGGATTGCTCGGCCTTGCCCTCGGGCAGTCCGAGGCGGCAATCCGAAAGCACGACGAGCGCGTTCGATCCGCCGCGCGCGGTATCCGCTCCCTGGAGGAGAGCCGACATTCCAGCGCGCACCGAACCCGTCAAATCGACGGCACGAATTTCGGTGGGGAGCGAAGCAGCCGCCCCAATCATCGCGGCGTTGAGCTTTTCCGCGTACGGCGGATTGGTGGTCGCGAAGATGAGAGTACCGACATTGCGTCCTGTGGGGCCGCGCAGCGCATCGCGCGCCGCCTCAACGCCCATCGAGACGCTGTCTTCATCGAAGCTCGCAACCGCGCGCTCGCCTTTGGATGCGGCGACGCCGAGCACCTGCGCGATCGCAGTGCGTTTGAGCCGCCGGTACGGGATGTATGATCCGTAAGATACGATTCCTACCATAATCGGATGAAATTAGGACCGATTGTGTCGTTAGGTCAACTCCCGCGGCATTCCATGCCGACGCCCTCGGGTCGAAGCGTCAAAGTCTGGTCAGCGCCCTTCTATTCTGCAAGTCGCGGATCATCCGTCGCGATACACTGAGCCGGACTGGTTACCTTTTTGGCCACATCTGCGCCCAATTCGTCGACTCGCTCGTGTTCCGAGCCAAGCATCCGTTCGCAGTCTTCGCGGGAGGAATACACTCTGTACCCGCTGCGCGACCATCGCGACAGGGGTGCGTTTGGATCGCCTTTAGGAGCGTTGATTCCGGTTGGGGGAAACATCAGATAGTAGCTGCCCGACGGTGGCGGGGCCGGCGTCCAGCAAGACGAGACGAACGCCAGCGCGAGCACTGCGGCGTAACGAAACTTCACACCCGCCATGGTATCGCCATGCCCACACGAATCGCAAGGATGTTATCTGGTAGTTGCCAATCATGCTCTGATCCCCTCTCCCTGACCAGGGAGAGGGTTAGGGTGAGGGTAGTCTTTCTGCTCTGCACCCTCTCCCGCGCGTCACGGCGATCGCAAAAAAGCAACCGCCGCGCCGCTTGCCCTCTCCCGCAACACAGCGGGCGAGGGGTCAGAAAAGGGGGGGCGCGCTTCGACGTCATCCTGAGCGTAGCGAGATCTTTCCGAGCGTAGTCGAAGGATCTCGCCCGGTCCTCCGGGCGTTTATCGCAAACCGACCTAACGCGCGGCGGGGCCGCGCGAGATCCTTCACTCCGGCGGCCTTCGTTCAGGATGACGACCAACAAAAACCGTTGACGGCGTTCGAGTCGCCGCCCCCCTCATTGCTACGCATCCGGCGAATGCCTTAATCTATCCCCTCGGCGCGCGATCATCGCGAACGTAGCGAGGCGCCTCGGCGCTGCCCGCCGCTGATAGCCGGGTCCTGCGCAAGGGAAGGCCGCGAACCCCGCCAGGTCCGGAAGGAAGCAACGGTACCGGCTGTCTCCCTGTGCCGCAGGGGCGCCTGGCTATCATTCGACGGGCAGCGCCGTTTATTATTCCAATCATGGCTGAAAGCTCCGCCTCCCATCTGGTTCTCGCCCGCAAATGGCGTCCCGAACGCTTCAGCGAGCTCGTCGGACAGGAGCACGTCACGCGCACACTCTCCGAGGCGCTCAAACGCGGGCGAATCGCGCACGCCTTCCTGTTCACCGGAATTCGCGGCGTCGGCAAAACGACTGCGGCGCGGATTCTCGCGCGATGTCTCAACTGCGAGAAAGGACCGACGTCCGAGCCGTGCGGCGAATGTCCCGCGTGCGTCGAAATTCGCGCCGGACGCGCTCTGGATGTCTCCGAGATCGACGGTGCAACCTATCGCAAGATCGACGACGCCCGCGCGATTATCGAAAATCTCAGCTACCGGCCCGCTCGCGATAGATTCAAAATTTACATCATCGACGAGGCCCATCAGCTCACGGATCAGGCCTTCAACGCGCTTTTGAAAACGCTCGAAGAGCCGCCTGAGTGGGT
>DASPQU010000353.1:0-2795 GCA_035624805.1 Binataceae bacterium (SeqCode)
AACTCGGACCTGAGAAGACCGATACCTTCGGCGCCGTAGCGCAGGGCAAGCGGCAAATCGTTATACAGCGCGATATTGGCGAGCAGATGCACGCGATGGCCGTCGCGCGTGGCCGCGGGCTCTTCGACTCCCGCCATCAACTCGCGTTTGAATGCCGCGTAGCGCTTGGCGAGCGCCTGATAATCGCGAGCGACCTCGGGCGGAGGATTAATCGAAACGACGCCGGAGTTTCCATCGATAATGAGGTCGTCGCCCTCGCTCACAGATTCCATCAGATGATCGACGCCAACCACGGTGGGGATTTCAAACGAGCGGGCCAAAATCGCCGCGTGCGACGTCGTGCCTCCCGATTGCAGCGCGATGCCGGCAAGGTTTTCGTGGGACACCAGCGTGAGCTGGGAAAGCGTCAGCTCTTCCGCAACGATTATCGTCGGTTTCGTGAAAGGTCCCTTGCCGTCTTCCTGTCGGAGATGGCGCAGCACGCGGTGGCCGACGTCGCGGAAATCCGTGGCGCGCTCGCGCATGTAACCATCGGTGGCGACCGCCAGCAACCGCGACGTCAGTTCGTCAATCGCGCGAAACAAAGCGCTCTCGGCAGCGTAGCCTGTCTCGACGATCTCGCGGATGCGTCCGATGAACTCCTCATCTTCCAGGATCATGCGATGGCCGTCGAAAATCTTGAGGTCCGCCTCAGGCATCAGCGGTTCCATTCGCGCGCGCAACGCGGCCAGCTCGGCGCGCGCGCGCGCGATCGCATCGTCTAATCGCCTGAGCTCGCCTTTCATATCGCGAGCACGCTGATTTCGATCGATCGTGCTCAGGAACGTTCCTACGATGTGCGCGGCGCCCTGCACGAATCCGGGCGCTGCAGGTAAGCCGGCCAGCCGCGGGCGGCGCATCTTGGTTGGAGCGACGAGGCGGGTTTTGCCGCCGACCTTCTCATAATCCTTGAGTTGGCGGTTCGCCTCGATCATCCGGCGCCGGTATTCGTCGCGCTCTTTTTCCTTGGTAGCCAGCGTCTCGCGCAGTCGAAAATGCGCGAGCACATGAGCGACATGATTGGCGGCGGTTTTGAGCAGCCTGATTTCGCGCAGCGTGAACTTGCGCCGACTTAGCGTCTGGGCGACCAGCACCCCGATTGGCTTGTTGCGGCCGTCCTGAATCGGAACGCCCAGAAAAGTGTGATAACGCTCCTCGCCGGTTTCGGGAAAATATTTGTATCGCGGATGGCTGATCGCGTCGGCAACGGCGACCGCGTCGCCTTTTTCGACCACGAGGCCGACCAGGCCCTCGCTGGTGCGCATCGAGACCTTGCCCACCGAATCGCGATCGAGCCCGACCGTCGCGCGAAGCACGAGGCGTTCGCGTTGCGGATCGAACAGGTAGAGCGAGGCAACCTCGACCTCCATGCCTGCGGCGATCGCGTTGACGATGTTGTCGAGCGTCTCGCGAAGATCGGAAGCGGGCTCGCTCGTGATCGCCGAAATATTCTCGATCAGAGCGAGTTGATCTCTGTTGGCAGCCATTATTTTCCGCGACGAAACCCGTGTCCGTGACAGTTTATCGCACGGGCTTCGGTTCAAACAACCAAAGGGCTGATAAACAGCGTGAAATTTGTCGAACAAGGTTGCGGGGGCGCGAGCTTACGGCAGATCGAACGGCGTCAACTCGCTCTTCAGCAGGCCGCGGCCGGCGCGTACCCTGCCCGCTTTCACCTGCTCGATTATCGATCGCTCATCGGTGGCGCGATCCTCGAACAGCGTCGTCACGCATCCGATGGAGCTCGCGGAATGGGAATCCGACCCTGCTAGCTCTGGCATGTTCAGGATTCGCGCAACCCTGAGCGCGAATACATTTTCGTCTTCAGAGCAGGCGCCGTTGAGCACCTCGATCGCATCGACCATCGAAAAGATCGGCAGCTTGGCCGCACGCTCGGGATGCTCGGGATCGATCGGCTCGCGATCGGTGTTGATGAACGAAAAGCGCGGGTCGAGCTTGTAGCGAAACGGATGGTTGGCAATCAGGATTCCGCCCTCGGCATCCACGACCTTGCGCAGTTCGGTTAGCTTGTAGATTCCGCCGACATAGCGCTTGAGGCCGAAAACGCCGATATGCCCCATGTCGGTGGTAACTTCCATCCCGCGGATGAAGGTGACCCCGCGCTCTTCCTCGAGTCGCGGGGTCTCACGGAAATCCCACATGTTGTCGTGCTCGGTTACGCAAATCGCGCCGATCCCAATCTGGCGAGCGCGCTCGAGCAGCGCCTCGGGCGAAAGATTGGAATCCGAGCTGCCGCGGCTGGTGTGGAGATGTAAATCGACGCTGAAGTAGGGCCCGCTGGGGTGCCCGCTTCGCGAGTTCGCCATCGCAAGGCGCCTTTATTTGGGCAACTTGTCGGTCAGCGTGATTTTCTTCATATGGTCGCCGATCTGGATCTTGTCGACGACGTTCATTCCTTCGACCACACCGCCGAAAATCGTGTAATCGCCATCGAGTCCGGGCTGCGGCTCCAGGCAAATGTAAAACTGACTGCCGCTGGATTTGCGCTCGGGATTGACCTGATCGCCTTTGCGCGCGGTCGCGACGCTGCCGCGCAGATGCTTTTCGTTCTTGTCGATTTCCGCCGGGACATCATAGCCGGGGCCGCCCGCGCCGGTGCCGTCCGGGTCGCCGCCCTGAACCACGAAATCGGGGACCACGCGATGGAAGGTCAGGCCGTTGTAAAATCCCTTCTTGACGAGGGTCTCGAAGTTATCGACCGTTTTGGGCGCGACCTTGGGGTAAAGTTCGATCAC
>DASPQU010000354.1:0-3033 GCA_035624805.1 Binataceae bacterium (SeqCode)
CCATGGCCGCGCCCGGAACCAGCAGCGCGAGCGCGACCGTCGCTGTCATCAGTCGGGATTTCATTCGCGTATCAATCATTCAGTTGGCGGAAGGTCCGTTGAGGCGTCGTCCGAGGACGCGCTCGGCAAGATCGGCCGCCAGCGTTTTACTCAGCGTCTCCAGTTCGCGCCCCGCCGCCTTGATATCGTCGTCGATCTGCTTGCGAACGCTCTCGAGTACCGCGCGCGATTCTTCCTTGGCGCCTTCCACAATTCGCGAGGCCTCGGCTTCCGCCGCCCTCCGCTCCGCGTCGCGTCTTGCCAGCGCTTCGCGCCGGGCCTGCGCGACACTCTGTTCGCGTGTCTCGTCCGCGAGTCGCGCCTCCTGCAGGAGCTTCTCGGTCTTTTGACCAAGCTCTTTGAACCTGCGCTCGCGCTGCGAGAGTAAATCGAGGAAAGGCCGGAAGAAAATCCGGCTGAACATAAACCAGAAAACCAGGAACGAAACAATCAGGGCGACAAGCGTTCCCCATTGCACCGGAGGCATTTTACGGTGTCTCCCTGTCGGGCTCGATTAATGATGTCATCGCGGGGCGAAACTTGGCGAAGCTTGGGTCGATCGGCCGGGTCGTTAGCGAAGCCGGCTACTTAGGCCTGCTTCTGACCGGCGGCCTGGGCCAGCCGTTCCTCCTTGGGAAAGACTGTCACTTTGCGATCTTCGTGGGCAGCCTCGGGCTGCATCGAGCAATGGCCCTCGAACAGCGATCCCTCGTGGATCACCACCACCGGCGATGTCAGATTTCCGAGAACTTTTCCCGTAGGCCGGATTTCGATCTTCTGCGCCGCCGTGATATCGCCGCTGACCTTGCCCGCGACGATTACGGCAGCCGCCTTGATATGCGCGGTGATGATCGCGCTTTCTCCCACCGTCAGGCTGTCCTTGGCCGCGATTTCGCCTTCGACCTGCCCGTCGACGCGCGCCGGTCCTTCGAAGAACAGTTTTCCGACGATCTTCGCGCCGCTATCGAGATAAGCGCGGCTTTCAGCTGCGCTCTGCGGCATCTTCGGCGCTGACGGTATCGACGATGGCTTGCTCTCCGCGGATGTGGCCGTCGAGGGAACCGGCTGCGTTAAGGGCGTCGGTTGAGGCGAAACACCCGTCTGCGGTTTGGAAGATTTCTCCGGTTCCTTACTGAAAAGCGCCATGAATAAACGCTCCTGATACAAGGGTGCGCGGTCGGTTTCGAAATTGCTCCGTGAATGACTTATCGCTATTAACCCATGCCCGCCGGAGAGTCAAATTTAGAGGGTCGATCTATTCAACATACAAAGGCGTTTTCACATCGTCCGATGCGCCCGAGGATCGCGTTCCACCGTTGTCCCGCAGGTCGAGCCGCATTGCTGGCATAAGTATTCGTACTTATCGCCTTCGGGAAGAATAATGAGCAATCGCTTGCGCACGCGGGTCGCCACCCGGCATTTCGGGCAGGCAAGCATCGTTGCTTCCAGCCGCTCGAATGCCGGCCTTCGCTGATTAGGGTTCACCATAGACAAGCAGAGATCATACCGAGACGCGGCAAAATCGGGCAAGCTTGCGAAAGACGGCGGCGGATCACGATGTTGAGTCGGGCTGCGCCGCGAGCTTAAGATTCCTTTTCCGACCCTGTGTCTAACGAGAGCACATCGCCTCCCCGACCGCTGTTCTATCTGGAAACCTACGGATGCCAGATGAACATTGCGGATTCCCAGCTCGTCACCTCCGTGCTGCGGGGCGCCGGGTATGCTCCCGCCGCTTGCCCCGAGGATGCCGACGTCATCCTGCTCAACACCTGCGCGATTCGCGAACATGCCGAAGATCGCGTGATCGGAAGGCTGAGCGATCTCGCACGGCTCAAGGGCCGCCGACCCGGCCTCAAGCTCGGGCTGCTCGGATGTATGGCGCAGCACAATCGGGCCGCGCTCGTCGAAAGGGCAACGTACATCGATATCGTTGCGGGCCCCGATTCGTATAGAAGGCTGCCCGAGATGCTCGGGCGCGCCGCCTTCGATCCGCAGGTCGACGTGCGGTTGGATCGCGCCGAGACGTACGAGGGAATCTCGCCCGTTCATGACGGATCGATTCGCGCATACGTGACCGCGATGCGCGGATGCGACAAGTTCTGCGCATTTTGCGTCGTGCCGTACGTGCGAGGACGAGAGCGCAGCGTCGCGCCGTCGGAAATCGAACGCGAAGTCACAAGACTGGCCGCAGCCGGCGTTCGCGAAATCGTGCTGCTCGGCCAGACCGTCAACGCATATCGCTTTGATAGGGTCGATTTCGGAGCGCTGCTCGCGAGAGTTGCGCGAATCGACGGGATCGCGCGGATTCGCTTCACGTCGCCGCATCCGAGCGACATGAGCGATTCGGTTATCGAGGCGATGGCGACGATCCCGAAGGTGCAACCGTATCTGCACCTACCCGTGCAGTCCGGATCCGATCGCGTGCTGGCGGCGATGGAACGCGGGTACACGGTCGACGAGTACCTCAGGCTCGTCGAGCGGCTGCGCAAATCGATTCCGGACCTGGCGCTGTCGACCGACGTAATCGTCGGCTTTCACGGCGAGGAAGAAAGGGATTTCGAAGCGACGCTCGCGCTGATGCACAACGTCCGATACGACCACGCCTTCATGTTCAAGTACTCGCTTCGCGAGAACACGCGCGCATTCAAGTTCGGCGATACGGTGGCGGACGAAGAAAAATCGCGCCGGCTCGCGGCAGTGATTGCGCTACAGGAAAAAATCTCGCTTGAACGCAATCTCGAAACGGTCGGACGCGACTTCGCTGTTCTCGTCGAGGGACCGGCACGGCGGGGCGAAGGGATGCTTGCGGGAAAAACGCCGCAGTTCAAGACCGCGATCTTTGCGGCGCGCGACGCAGTCGCCCCCGGCGATACCGTCGACGTGCGCATCGAGAGCGCGACCGCGCATTCGCTGATCGGCGCAACATTCTGAAAGGTACTCGCCGAACTCCTGAACCGCTCTCAAGCGGTTGACAGCGAACACCGGCGGTGCGAC
>DASPQU010000355.1:0-2701 GCA_035624805.1 Binataceae bacterium (SeqCode)
TCAAGAATGGAGAGGCTGGGGATATCGCGATTCGCCGCGACGATCCAGTGGTAATGAAGGAGTATTGGCGCAACCCCGACGCGATGCGCGAAAAGTTTCGCGGCGACTGGCTCCTGACGGGCGACCTCGGCCACATGGACGATCAGGGTTTCATTTATTTCCAGGGGCGTTACGACGACGTCATCAAGAGCGCGGGCTACCGGATCGGACCGGCAGAAGTCGAAGCCTCGATCATGGAAGTCAGAGGTGTCGCGTCGTGCGCGGTGATCGGCGTGCCGGATGAGCAGCGCGGTCAGGTCGTCAAGGCGTTCGTCAAGGTCCTGCCGGGAACGGAGAAGTCCGCCGTGCTCGTCACTACGATCCAGGAGCACGTTCGCAAGAAACTCGGGGCGCATGAATACCCGCGCGAAGTGGATTTTCTCGAGGAGTTCCCGATGACCGTCACAGGAAAGATTCGCAGACGCGACCTGCGCGAGGAGGAAGAGCGCAAACGCGCAAAGGGTTGATTCCACACGAGCGAACGGAATCGCGGCGGAGAAAATAGAATGGCGACCAGAATTAAATTCGGCTACATGTTCGACTTTCGCAATCCCCCCGATTCGAAGCTCAGCTTCCCGCAACTCTACAACGAGATGTTTCGCCAGGCGGAGTTCGCCGATCGCGCCGGCCTCGATTCTCTCTGGGTGACCGAGCATCACTTCACCGACGACGGCTATCTCCCTGCGATGATTCCGGTGCTGTCCGCTCTCGCCGCGCGCACCAAGCGCGTCACGCTCGGCACCTATGTCCTGCTTGCGCCCTTCTATCATCCGCTGCGACTCGCCGAGGACACCGCGACGATCGATTTGATCTCCGGCGGACGCCTCAGGCTCGGAATCGGGATGGGCTATCGCCCTGAGGAGTTCGACGGCTTTCAGGTATCCAAGAAAACGCGACTCAGCCGCACGCTCGAAACGATCGAAATCCTGCGTCGCGCGTGGAGGGGCGAGGTCTTCAGTTTCGAGGGCAAGCACTTTCGCTTCAAAGATGCGCGCGTGCTCCCGCGTCCGGTCAGCCAACCGCATCCGGAACTGCTATGGGGCGGGATGACGCCGACCGCGATCGAGCGAGGTGCGGACCTTGGACTCGGATTCGCGTGCAATCTCGGCGCGCGCGAAGTCGCGCTCTATCGCGAGGCGATGGCGAAGCGGGGCAAAGATGCCTCGAAGGTCAGTATCGTCAACAATCGAATTGTCTACGTTGCCGACAGCGAGCAGCAGGCATGGGATGACATGAAGGGTGCGGCGCTCTACCAGGCGGCGATGTACGGCAAATGGCTCGCGAGCGAATTCGGTTCGGATCAGACGATGATGGGCCCCGACGCGGATCGTATCCGCAAGAACGCCGTGCTGGGTCCGGCGCGCGAGGTCGCAGAGAAGCTTGCCGAGATTATCGAGCGTACGCCGATGACCGAGTTGATCCTCGCGATGCAGCTTCCGGGACTCGCACCTGCAAAAGGGATGCGCTCGCTGGAACGCTTCGCCTCCGAGGTGCTCCCAGCGCTGCGCCGCTGACAAATCAAAGGCCGCCGCGCGAATAAACTGCCAGGATGCAAACGCGCGAGAACGCTTTCACGTCCGGTCCCGCGCTCGTCGTATATATCAGCGCGCTCGAGTTCGTCCTCCATCTGCCCAACCCGGGCGGTTACGGATTCTTCACGGACGAGCTCTATTTCATGGCGTGCGGCGAGCACTTGAGTTTCGGCTATGTCGACATGCCGCCGCTCACCGCCTTGCAGGCATGGGCGGCACGCGGACTTTTCGGCGATTCGCTCACGGCAGTGCGACTGTTCCCCACCCTTGCGGCCGCCGGACTTATTCTTCTGACCGGCGCGCTTGTCAGGCAATTCGGCGGAGGTCGCTTCGCGCAGGTGCTCGCCGCCCTTGCCGTTCTGCTCGCACCATTCTTCCTTGGACTCTCCAGCTATCTTTCGATGAATTCGATCGAGCCGCTGCTATGGATGGGATGCGCGTACGTGCTGATTCGCATCATCAAAACCGGCGACCCCAGGCTCTGGCTGTGGTTCGGATTGATAGCCGGCATCGGACTCGAGAACAAAGACACGATGCTGCTGTTCGGGTTTGCCTTGATCGCGGGCCTGATGATGACGCCGCAGCGACGGCTGACGGCAAATCGATGGTTCGTGTTCGGAGGTTTGATCGCGCTGCTGATCTTTTTGCCGAACCTGATTTGGATGATTCAGCATCATTTTCCCCACCTTGAGATGCTGGCCAATATCAGGCGCAATCAACGCAACATAGCTCCCTCACCCATCGGATTCGTCGGATTGCAGTTGCTCGGCACGCAGCCCGTAGCGGCGCCAGTCTGGATCGGCGGCCTTTTCTTGCTGCTGCTGGACACCAGTTACAAGGAGTATCGCGCGCTCGGATGGGCATACGTGATCGCGCTGCTAATCCTTCTTCTGACGCATGGCCGATTCTACTATCTCGCCGCGTCCTACCCGATGCTTTTCGCTGCCGGCGCGGTTGGCGCAGAGCGATGGCTGGATCGCTCGCACCGGCATCGTTTGGGATGGGCATACGTAGCGCTGCTCGTTACAACCGGCCTCGTGATCGCATTGAATACGCTGCCCTTGTTGCCGCCGGAGACCTATATCGCTTACACGCACCTTATCGGCGTGTCGCAGCCGAAGTTTGAACAC
>DASPQU010000356.1:0-4182 GCA_035624805.1 Binataceae bacterium (SeqCode)
GTCGCCAGGTGGCAAATTCCTCGCGCTCACACCCGAACTCTACGATTATTTGCTTGCGCGCGGGCACAACGACGATCCGATTCTCAAGGAACTCGCCGAAGAAACCCGGCGCGTGATGGGTCCGTGGGCCGGCATGCAAATCGCTCCTGAACAAGGAACATTCATGAGGATTCTCGCCGCCGCGATCGGCGCGCGCTCGGCCGTCGAAGTCGGGACCTTCACCGGCTACAGCTCCATCTGCGTCGCACGAGCGCTCGGAGCGGACGGCAGGATGCTCTGTTTGGATGTCAGCGAAGAATCGACCTCGATTGCCAGGCGCTATTGGGATCGCGCCGGCGTAGCCTCGCGCATCACTCTGAAGCTCGGACCGGCGGCGGACACGCTGCGTGCGATGCCTGTCGAAGACGCGTTCGACTTTGCCTTTATCGATGCGGACAAGACCAACTATCGAACCTACTATGAGGAGATACTCAAGCGGCTTCGTATTGGCGGCCTGATCCTTTTCGACAACGTGCTCTGGAACGGTTCCGTTGTGAACCCCGGCGATCAGAACGACGACACCAAGGCGATCCGGGCGTTGAATGATTTTATCGCCAGCGACGATCGCGTCGACGCGGTGATGCTCCCGGTATCCGATGGCCTCACGATCGTGCGCAAGCGCTGAACCGAAGGCGCTCGATACGCAAACCTGCTGCGAGTGCGCAACCGCACCAGGTACGCGCCCCAATCCGTCATCCTGAACGAAGGCTGCCGGAGTGAAGGATCTCGCGCGGTATTCCGCGCGCCAGTCTTGACGCCCGGAGGACCGGGCGAGATCCTTCGCTGCGCTCGGGAAAATCTCGTTTGCTCAGGATGACGGCGAGAGATGGTCCGCGCTCGCAGGCATTCACACCGCGAGCCTCACGAACCGATCGATCATCGCGTTGACCTGATCGGGCACCTCCAGCTGATGGAAGTGGCCGGCGCCGTAGGTCTGCGCGATGGTCGCGGTCGGACACAGCTTCTTCAGCCGCACGCTGTCGCCAAGCGGATTGGTCGCGAAGATGTGCAGGAACGGCACTTTGCATCGACGCGCCGCCTTGTCGCTGTTCATGCTGATGATCGCGCGCATGCATTCGTGCGAGATGTGCTCAGGCGCCGACGTCATTTCCTTGATAATCCGCGCTTTGAGCTTCGGATCGTGCCCCTCGATGAACATCGTTTCGATGAGACCACGCTGCGTCGCGGCGAAGTCAGGCGTCCCCAACTGCGCGAGCATCGCGGCGAAGTTCGCCTTGAGCCCGCGCGGTACGACCACCGGCGAGTCGCAGGCGACGATCGCGGCGGGCAAGTCAGGATGGCGCGACGCGACCTCGAGCGCGATCATTCCGCCCATGCTGTGGCCGATGACGACCGGCTTCTTCACCTTGAGCTGCTCGCACAGCCACGCGATATCGTCGGCGAATCCCGAAATCGAATATTCCTGCTTCGGCTTGTCGCTGCGCCCGTGACCTCGGAGATCTACAGTTATCACGCGATGGCGTTTCGAGAGATGCTTGCGCTGCGGCTCGAAGTAGCTGTGATCGCAGGTCCATCCGTGAACCAGGACGATCGGTGGGTTCCCCCTGCCCTCGTCGGTATAAAAGAGCTTCACACCATCGCGCACCAGATGTTTCATTGAGTCGTCCTTCCTTGTGGCAGTCTGCCCGGTCTTGACCCCCACCCTTGCGCAATTCGACGCGCGAAGGGCGCACCAGACCGCGCCGGCGCGCAATCTTACGCAGCCGGAGGGTAGATAGACAAGCGCGAGCGAGGGGGTCAGGCGGGCGGCGACGGCGATCGAGCCCCGGCGGGGCTTGTTTCACCGTCTTTACCCGGGCCAGGAGGGCCTTGCTGGCTGCTCATTTGGGTTGGTTTGGTTTTTTTCGATGATTTTCGAGGGTCGTTCGACGATGCCGCCTCCGCGGGCCGTTCATCGTCACTGCCCGCGGCCGTCGCCGATGCGCCCTCCTCGATGCTGCGCCCGGGCAAGGAAGGATCGGACGGCTCTTCGCGATGCTCGCCTTCATACTCTCGTCGGCGCGCCTGCATCCGCTCCAAATCGCGCATCGCACGATCGATCACGCGGTTGATTGTCGAGTCATAACGCGTGACCGCGAGCGAGGTATAGCTGTTGGGCAGGCTCATCACTTCCAACTGCGCGTTTACGATAACTTCGCGCTCGTGTTGCCTTTCCTTCTGAACGCTCGAGGGAATCCCGTCTTCGATGTCGTACAAGCCATGGCTGATCCTTTCGGAGCGCACCTTGCGCGAGATATACTCTCGAAACGCCTCGCGGTTTTCCCAGATCAGCATCCTCCGCAGCCGCCATGTATAGACCGCGATTTTCTGCAAGGTGAGTTCTTCCATCGCGCCCAAAGGCTTCAGGTCGCGGATCATCTCTTCGAGCAGTCGATCGAACTCCTCGCGCGCCTCGTCACCCTCCAAATCCGCACTCACTGCCACCTCGGAGAGAACGCCGTGGCGAATAGCGTTAAGACGCGAGCGTTCCTTGCCCTCCGCCGTGCGCGGTCCGGTAGAGAGTCTGGCGTTGGCGCGGTTGGCGGCCAGCGTTTTCGAGGTGACGGTTTTACGCCTGCGTGGTTTGGGGAAGAAATCCTCTTCGAGCGGTTGTCCGTCGATGGTGAGAAAGTTCTCGGGCGCTCCGACAGGATTCATCGTAAACCCTTTGTGCGACGCCGGTAATTTTTCGGACCGGGCGTCCGCGCCGCGACGACGATCGATGCTTACAGGTTCGATGTGGGTTGAAAAGCGGACTTGACTCAAAGTTCTTTAAGGAATTGTCTTCGCCGCGAGCGCTCGTCGATCAGCGGACTCTATGTATGAGTCCTCGCCCCGTCGGGGAGAGGACGCCGCGAAGCGGCAGGTGAGGGTCCGTTTTCAGCGCGGCGCGTAGTGACGCGCGATTCAGGTAATCGCGCGCGAGAGTCTCGCGCTGGGCGAGTACCCTCACCCGGAGCAACAAATTGCTCCGACCTCTCCCTGATCCGGGAGAGGTTCAGCAGAGCCTGACCGGTTATTCGAAAGCCTCCATTTCTTCCCTGAGCGCGCGTCAAACGAACTATGGCGGATCGGATGGGATCGATTTCCATCCGGTCTTTTTCTTGCGCGTTGCGAACAGCGCGCGTAAATTGAAGCCGTATAGGCGGGAGATTGCACAACCTGGTTTTGGAGGAGAACCATGGGGAAGCATCACAAAGTCTCGGTTGGTCGGGGCCTGATAGTCACCGCGGCGTTGGCTTTCGGCTTGTTTCGAGCCAGCGGCGCCTCGGCACAGCCGGTGGATCTCCACCACTTTATGACGCACTACTACGATGTCGCCACGTCGAACAGTCCCTCCGCGTCGGGCTATGGCGGCAATGGTGCGTCGGGCGGCATCGGCGACGGCTTGGTGCGTATCGCCAACGGCGGCGATGTCGCGACCCAGCAGCGCGGGACGCTATGCGCGATGATCTACGTTTTCGACGATCTCGAGGAGATGCAGGCGTGCTGCGGATGCCCGGTGACGCCCGACGGCCTGCGCACGATGTCGGTGATCAACAATCTGACCAAGAATTTCGGCGTCAACCGCGGGAACCTCAACGCGGGTGTGATCGACATACTTTCCACGACCCCCGATCTCTTCATTCCAAAACCGGTTCCGCTTCCGCCGCAAATCCAACCAATCGGCACGTCCGGATGGGCCTGCGACCCTACGGATAAGTTCGGACCGCAAGTCGGCGGCGTAAATACGGGCGTCGAGGTTGACGGCTTGCGCGCATGGATGACGGACACCGAAGGCAACGTCCCGGTGCCCGCAAGCAAAACATTGATCAAGGGTACGTCGGTCGGCGAATTCCAGTTCGCGATCGAGGATAGTAACCACGCCGAGATTCTGGATTTCTGTCTGTTCCTCATCACGAACGGCTCCGGAACGGGCGCGTGCAGCTGCGGCTCGGGCGACAGCTTCTCGAAGGCACCGGAGCCTCTCGTCGAATAGTTCGCTTCAACGAGAATCCCTTGAAGGCCGGATGGAATCGATTTTCCATCCGGCCTTTTGCTTGGTTTCAGACTCCGGGATTCCTCGCGCGCCGGGCAAAACCGATGAGACCCGCGGGAATGACAGAGTAAGGATGCTCTTCAGCAACGGATCAGTGGGACGGG
>DASPQU010000357.1:0-4054 GCA_035624805.1 Binataceae bacterium (SeqCode)
TCTTCTCGGATAGAAATCGCTGCCGGACCGTCAACTTTGAGTTGTCTGTACCCACTAGCATCAAAACTGCCCAAGTGGTATAGAACGACTACCGTGTCCTTTTAAGGGCTGGCGCGAACGGCTTGAAGTATCCTCCCGGACGTTCGCGCCAGCCTTTGTCGTTCTGATTCTTTCGCCTATTCCACTGTGACAGACTTCGCCAGATTGCGCGGCTGGTCGACGTCGGTGCCGCGGTCGACGGCGATATGGTAGGCGAGGAGCTGAAGCGGCACGGTCATCATCACCGGCGTCAGCAATCGCGATGTCGCGGGGACTTCGATACATTCAGCGGCGATCCGACTTATCTCCGGCGTCACGCGGTCGGTGACCGCGATTATCTGCCCGCCTCGCGATTCGACCTCTTTCATGTTGGAAAGCGATTTTTCGAACAGGTCGTCGTTCGGGATCAGGATCACCACCGGCATCCGCTCGTCGATAAGCGCGATCGGCCCGTGCTTCATCTCGCTCGCCGAATAGCCCTCGGCGTGGATGTACGAAATCTCCTTGAGCTTGAGCGCACCCTCGAACGCCACGGGATAATTGATGCCGCGACCGAGGAAGAGTAAATCGTCGGCGTGGGCGAATTTGCGCGCGATCCGCTCGATATGACTTTCAAGCCTGAGTATCGATTCGATCTGCGACGGAATCGAGAACGCCGGCGCGAGCAGTTCCTGCGCTTGCTTTTCGGAAAGACGTCCCATCCTCGCGGCGACATGGATCGCGAACAGATAGTAGGACTCGATCTGCGTAAGAAAGCATTTGGTGGTCGTGACGCTGATCTCGGGACCGCATCGCGTATAAAGCTGCGCATTCGCCTTGCGCGCGATCGACGAATCGACCGTGTTGGTGAGTGCGATCAGATGCGCGCCGCGACCCGCGCATTCTTCCATCGCGGCGAGAGTGTCCGCCGTCTCCCCTGATTGCGAAACGGCAAGCACGACGGTGCTTTTGTCAACCGGAGGCCGCCGATAGCGGAACTCACCCGAGAAATCGACCTCAACAGGAATTCCGCACAACTCTTCGATCATGAACTTGCCGACCAGTGAGGTAATCCACGATGCGCCCGCGCCGAGCATGACGATTCGCGAGATCGCGGCAGGGCCGGCGTGCGGAAGCAGTTCGCTCTCGAACGTCACGCGAGAAGAATTCGGCGCCGCCCGGCCCGCCATCGTGTCGATCCACGCTTGCGGCTGTTCCGCGATTTCCTTGCGGAGATAGTGGCGATACCCGCCCTTGGTGGCGACCGCGGCGTCCCATTCGACGTGTCGCGGTTCGCGCGAGACAGGCGCTCCGGCGAACGTCATCAGGCGCACGCCGTTCGCGCTGATCTCTGCGATTTCGCCGTCTTCGAGCACGAGAGTGCGCCGCGTATGTTCAAGCAGGGCAGGGATATCCGAAGCTACGAAGTTCTCGCCGTCGCCGAACCCGAGGACCAGAGGAGTTGCTGTCTTCGCCGCGACGATCTTGCCGGGCTCGGTCTCCGAAAGCACGACGATCGAAAATGATCCGCGCAATTCGCCGCACGCCTTTCGCACCGCATCGGTCAGATTCATTCCGGCGGCGATATTCTCTTCGACAAGATGGGAGATCAGCTCGGTGTCGGTTTCGGATTTGAGCTTGTGCCGACGCTCGATCAGCGCCGCCTTTAGCTCCAGGAAATTCTCGACGATGCCGTTATGGATAACTGCGACGGGACCCGCTTTGTGGGGATGCGCGTTCTCCTCGGAGGGCTTGCCGTGCGTCGCCCATCGCGTGTGCCCGATCCCGATATGTCCCGGCAGTGGAGAGCGCTCGACCATCCGGCGCAGGTTTTCGAGTTTCCCTTTTGCGCGGCGAATTTCGAGCTTGCCGTTGGCGACCAGAGTCGCGACGCCGGCCGAGTCGTATCCGCGATATTCAAGCCGTTCGAGTCCGCCGACCAGAATCGAGTAAGCGTCGCGCTTTCCCACGTATCCCACAATTCCGCACATATGAGCCCGTCTCCTCTTCAATCGGCGCATCGCCCACGCGATTCCAGCGCATCGCAAAGCGTCCGAATCCCCGACGGTCTGCGATCTACCCGCAGTGAACGTCGCGGCGTCGAAAATAATGATGTAAGGGAAAGTTTCTGCTTGGAACGGGAGCGATTCGCTCCGCCACTCGAGGCGGGATTTGTCGAGCAGTCACCCGCTCGGTTTGCCCGCCTCTTACGATCGTGGAACCGGGAGGCTATCCGCCGAAAATCTCGATAAGCCTCCTCCTCGTCAACTCACGAAGATGTGAGTCTGGCGCTACTTTCCGGGTTTCGTTGTTACTTCGCTATTTGTCTCCAGTTCGATCAAATGGCTTTTGCTATAGTTCAAATTCTGACCGACTCGCGGGCCTCAATCAATCGCGACTATCTTTTGCTCCGGCCTTCGCTTCCGCCGCGACTGGCGTCGGATCATTGTGACGCTTGCGCCAACCCGCGACCCATCCGGATTTTTCACGCTGCGGATGATGCGACAACACCAGCGCGCCCGGCGCGACATCGCGGACGATCGTCGTGCCCGACGCGACGTAAACGTCGTCAGCCACTTTGACGGGCGCTACGAGTTGCGTGTCGCATCCGACCATGCATCGACTGCCGATCTCCGTGAGGTGCTTGTCGTAGCCGTCGTAATTGACCGTGATCACACCGCACCCTACGTTCGTGTCGCGCCCGATAATCGCGTCGCCGAGGTAGCTCAGATGGCTGGCTTTCGTTCCGCGGCCGATTTTCGCTTTCTTGGTCTCGACGAAATTCCCGATCCGATTATGTCCTTCGAGTTCGGTGCCGGTGCGGAGATTTGCGAACGGCCCGATCTCCGAATCTTCGCCGATCGCGCAATCCTCGGCGCGCACTCCGATCTTGATATGGCATCGATCGCCGATCGTTACGTTCTTGAGCCACGCGGTTCCCTCGATCGTCACGCCGCTTCCGATTTTGCACTTTCCGAGAATCTGCACGTTCGGACCGATCGTCGTATCCGGGCCGATCTCGGATTGTTCCGAAATGTACGCGGCGGCAGGATCGATAAACGTCACGCCCGTACCCATGTGTTTTCGATTTATGTCTTCTCGAAGTCGTGCTTCCATTTTCGAAAGCTCCTCACGCGTGTTGATGCCGGCGAATTCGTCGGCGCTTTCGGCGCGCCATCCGTGAATCGCGATTCCGCGCGCCTTCGCGATCGCAACGATATCCGTCAGGTAGTATTCACCCTGCACGTTGTGCGGTTTGATGTCCCTGAGCGCGTCGCGCAGCAGCGCGGCGTTAACGAGATAAACGCCCGTATTGATTTCTCTGATGGCGCGCTCGGATTCGCTCGCGTCGCGCGCCTCAACGATTGCTGTGACCCTGCCACGATTGTCGCGCACGACGCGCCCGTACGATGCGCCGTCGTCGAGATTTACCGTGATGAACGACAGCATCGACGCCGATGCGCGATGTGCCGCCGCGAACGCCCGCAGCGTAGCGCTCGTCAGCGTCGGCATGTCGCCGTAAGCGATCAGGACTTCGCCGTCGAATTCAGAATCGATCCCGGACAGCCCCGCGCTGGCCGCGTCGCCCGTCCCGCGCTGCTGCTCTTGAGTCGCAAACCGGATCTGACTTTTGGCGCCCGCACCGCGACAGGCTGATTCGACTTCGCGCGCCTGATGACCAACGACGACGACAAGACATCGCGGATGAATCGCATCGATCGCGCGAATTGTCCGCGCGATCATCGGCTCGCCTGCCAATTCGTGCAGCACCTTGGCGCGCCGCGAGCACATCCGCGTCCCCAGTCCCGCTGCCAGAACGATCGCGGCTAATTGCGCTTCCATATCGATTCGATGACGCTGGCGCCGCGGCGTTTCAGTCGTACTCGCTGAAATTGGAGACCTTCCAGTCCTCGCCCTCGCGCCGCGCCGTGATCATCCAGAATTTGTTGAAGGACCCGCCGTCGGGCACGTCGATGCGCGCCTTGAACAGGAACGTCACACGCCCGTCGACCTCGCGCTTTTCCTTGAGCGTGTA
>DASPQU010000358.1:0-3303 GCA_035624805.1 Binataceae bacterium (SeqCode)
CGCCCAGGATGGCACGGCACGACGATACCGCCCATTGCGGCGACCTCGCTGATCAACGGCTGTGCCGGCAGACGCACATTGGCGAAATCGAAGCGGCCAGTGATTTCGTCATTGACGCCAAAGACGAGCATGTGACCGTAGTCGGTTTCGACTTCCGCCGCTTTGAGGACCCGGATTTCGAATTTGTCCTCGAGGACGCGATAGTCCGCGGCGGCGTTCCATTGGCGATGCTCGGTCAGGACGATACCGTCGAGCGGAAGCTGCTCGCGGCGCATCTTGATCCAGTTGAGATAGGCCTCCACCGGCGCGCGGCTGTCCTCGGAGGCTTCGCTGTGCGCATGAAGATCCAGAATCGTTGACAATTGATTTTTCCTCACCTCGCCGGGCGAAATTTCGCGAGGGTCACGGCGGGCGTGGCGTCCTCGTATATGACCTCGACGGGCATTCCTATTTTAACCTCTTCGGAACGGCATTCCACAATGTTGGTGAGCAGTTTTACGCCTTCGTCGAGCTCGACGTAGGCGAGAACGTAAGGGAGCGATTCGCGAAATCCCGCGGCCTGGTTCTGATGGGTCACGGTAAACGTGTAGATCTTCCCGCGTCCCGAACACCGCACCCATTCGGTCTTCGGTGATAGGCATTGCGTGCATTGCGCACGCGGATAGTATCGCGTCTCGCCGCATTGCCTGCACTTCTGGATGTATAGTTCGTGGCGTTGAAGCGCTTCCCACCACGGACGCATCTCTTCGTCGATATGAGGGAGCGGTTTCAAGTATTTCTTGGTCTGCTGTTCAGCCATGATCCCGTCCTCTAGTTGTTCGCGAGGATGAGCGTCGCGCCGGAATGGCGCGTGCCGAGGGTGCCGCCGGTTCCGTGCACCAGCGCGATATTGCAATCCTTAACCTGACGCGGCCCGCCCTCGCCGCGAAGCTGTTTGGTCGCTTCGATCACGAGGAATATTCCGCGCATTCCCGGATGATTCGACGACAGGCCGCCGCCGTCGGTGTTGATCGGAAAATCGCCGTCGAAGCGAAGTCGACCGCCGCTGACGAACGCCCCGCCTTCGCCGCGCTTGCAGAAGCCTAGATTCTCGAGCGTGACGAGAACGGTGATCGTGAATGAATCGTAAATCATCGCGAGATCGATATCCTTGTGCGCAACGCCCGCGCGATCGAATGCGAGACGTCCGGATTGCGCGGCAGCAACCTCGAGGAAATCGCGATGGCCGTCGGCAACGTGGCGGACCGTCTCTCCCGTACCGAGAATATAGACGGGTTTCTTCTTCATGTTGCGCGCGCGGTCGGCGGACGCAATCACCAGCGCACCGCCGCCGTCGGAAATCATGCAGCAATCCAGGAGATGAAGCGGCGACGACACGATTCGCGAGGCGAGAACATCCTCGACGGTGATCGGATCGCGATACTTCGCAGCAGGATTCATCGAGGCGTGCAGTCGCGTCGTAACGGCAATTTCCGCAAGCTGCTCAGGCGTCGTGCCGTAATCGTGCATATGGCGCTGCGCGATCATCGCATACGAACCGACCGTCGTCGGGCCGAACGGGACCTCGTACTGATCGCATGGATCGCCCCCACCGCCGATTCCACCGCCGCCCGTGCCGATCGCGAATCGTGACGAGGCTGCCGTCGAGCCGTAGACGACGACACACACTTCGCATAGCCCCGCGGTGATCGCCGCCGCCGCGTGTGCAGTATGCGCGACGAACGACGATCCGCCGATCGAGGTTGAATCGACGAAGTTGGGCGTCATGTTCATGTAGTCGCAGAACCCGACGATCCCCATCGCGCTCATCCCGATTCCCGTCGTGCACAATCCGTCAACGTCCTTGATCGTGAGGCCGGCATCGTCGAGCGCGCCGCGGATGCTTTCGGCCATGATCTGAAACATGCTCTTGTCCGGCGCGAAGCGCGTCGGGTGTTCATAAGCGCCGACGACGGCGGCTTTCTTTTTCAAACTCATGGTCGGTTCCTATTTGAGTCCGGAGAGGAAGCTCTCGATCGCAGAGTTGACTTCGGAGTGCCTTTCCCACGGCAATGCGTGACCGGCGTCCGCGATAACTTCGACGCGCGAACCTTTGATGCCGGCGTGGATCGCTTCGGAATCGGCTGGCGTCGTAGCGTTGTCATCAGCGCCGACGAGAATCAGGGTTGGCTTGTTTATCGATGCGAGCGCGCCGCGCAGATCGACCTCCGAGCACGCCTTCACGTCGGTATATCGCACGCGCGGGTCGGTCTTGATCTGCTCCATCCATCCTTCGCGGACGGTATCGAAGTTCTCTTTCACCGTGCGCGGCGAGTAGATTTCGGTGGTGAACGCCTGCGGCGCTCGCCCCATCATCACGGACCACAACGCCTTGAGGCGATCCTCAGGGATGCTGAATTTTGCGGCCGTCGAAACCAGAACGAGCGCCTCGACACGATCGGGATAGCGCGCCGCGAAATCCATCGCGGTTGCGCCGCCCATCGAATGGCCCGCTATCACGGCGGATTTGATTTTCAGCGTGTCGAGAATCCGAACGAGGAAGCCCGCGTAGTCGCGAATCGACATCAATCCCTCGACGCCCGAGGAGCGCCCGTGACCGGGCATATCGGGCGCGAGCGGGCTGTGCGCAGCACCCAACCGCTCAAGCTGACGGGTCCACGCGCTTCCGCTTCGTCCGGCAGCATGAAGAAAGACAATTTTCCGTCCGCGCGAAAAATCCGGCATCACGTCCGGGAGCGTGGTCGCTCCTGCGTAGTGGACGTAAATCGCGTGTCCATCGACATCGACGTATTTGGTAGCCATCAGCCGCGCCTCGCAAACCAGTTTTGCAGAGTTTAGCTACTGGCTTATGCGCGGATTTGTCAAACGCGCAGCCCCGCGACGCCGAGTCCTTCTCTTCTCGAGCTGGTTAGCCACGTCAACATTCCTGCTCGGCGGAGCCAGCCAGGCCCAGGAACGGCGGGCAATGCTCGACGAAAGCCGAATCGCCGATACGACGTGAAAACTTACGAGGACTGTCTCGGTTCCATTTTGATCAGAACCGCGATGAGTGGAACTCGGGTCGCGTTCGCGCCGCGTTCCAATCAGGTCTTAGCTTCTTTCGCCTCTTCTTCGCGAAGAGCTTCGAGCTCGGCCATACCGCGACTACGCTCCCATTTTTCGATCGCGTCGCGGCTAAACCGCCACGTCGCGCCGACTCGGAAGCCGGGCAGGTGCCCGCGCCTGAGAAGACGATAGATGGTTGTTGGATGAACCCGCAGATGTTCGGCGAGTTCAGTTACTGTAAAAATCTCGTTGCTTGGG
>DASPQU010000359.1:0-3862 GCA_035624805.1 Binataceae bacterium (SeqCode)
GATTTCCATTCGTTCAGCCCTTAAGCCTGTCTTATTCGTCCAGATTTACACTATCAGCGATCATGTTCCAAATGGGCAAATCGCCGAACCGCGTCCATCGTTCGCGGCATAGCAATACGACAACCCTGAGGTCGAGCTGCGCGCGCTTTCTTACAGGGTCCATGATTTTGTCGCAACCAAGACGATCGGCTTGACATCGAATCGAACTAACCCTACTCCAATGAACATCACGGTTTTCCCGAACAAGGAGCCTGTTTTGGACATAAATGTGGTCTTGTCGCAGTTGAAATCGGAGCGGGACAGACTTGATAGAGCCATAAGAGCGCTTGAAGGTCTGGGAGGTGCGGGCGGAGCGTTGGGCGGTGGTGCGCCGCGAAGAGCATCATCTGCGGGCGCTCCTAAACGTCGCGGGCTGACGCCGGAAGGGCGCCGGCGCCTATCCGAAATGATGAAGAAGCGCTGGGCGGAGCGTCGAAAGAAAGGCTAGAAATTCCGAAGGCGCCTAACGCTCACCTTTGTCTGTAGATCCTCGATGAGCCCGCCACCCCGGCAGCAAGAAAAAGAAGGCCGAGGCCGGCTGTAATCGCCGAAGAGCGCACAACGGCTGCGGGTTCAAAGCCGCGGATCAGTAAATCGTTGAACGCGCGCATCGTCCAAGTGGTGGGCATCGTCAGCGCGATCGTCCTCATCCATTGCGGTTCGAAATCGAGCGGCCACCAGCACCCTCCGATTGCCGACATCGCCAACGCCGCCATCGCGCCAATCGGCAGGACCGCGTCGCGACTGTCGGCGACACACGCGATTAGAAGACTGAAGGCAGCGGCGGCAAAAGAGATCGCTGCGGCGGGCATCAACAGCGCCCACGACGTGCGCCCCAGCGACAGACTGAACATCGCCCACGCCACCGCGAATAGAATGATCAACTGAACGAGGCCGATCAGCACGCGAGCCATCAGTTTGCCGATTAGAAGCCCTGAGGTGCTGAGGCCGCTCGCTCGCAAGCGCGACAAGGTTCCCCAGTCCCGCTCGTCGATCAGCCCGACTGCGACACCCCATAACATGTCCACGAGCAGGAAGGTGACGCCAAAGCCGGGAACGTACTGATCGAAGGTGTTGACGCGCGGACTCTCCGATCCCAGCGCCTGTTCCGTCCATCCCACAACACCGGGTACTCGCGCCGGCTGGTTGACGGCGAGATTGCTCAAATCGGGGATCGGAAGCTGCGCCGGTATCGCTTGTTTCGGAACGGAGGGCAGATGAAGGGCAGCGTCAGGCTGAACGATACGCGACGCCGATATTTCCGGAACCGCAAATGGTTGAGACAAGACAGCAAGTTGCTCCGGCGTCGGCGGGGTCGGCCATTTTGGAGGCGGCGGGATCCGGTCGGCGCGTGAACCCGCGAGAGTTTTCAGTTGTGAAATCCAGTTTTCAAATTCCGAACGGCTCGACTCCAGGTTGGATAGATACGCGCGCACTGCCGCCAGGGCTGCCTGGCGCGCCGCCGTGTCGTGCGCGATGGTAGTCCGAAGGCCCTCGATCGATCTGTCAAGGGCGTCCAAAGTACGACGCCGCGTCTCTCTGATTTGCGCGTCCAGATCGGATTGCGAGGTTTTGAGAGCCCTTTCAAGCTTCGCTTGTGACAGCTCGAGTTGCGCTTTGGCTTGAGCGATCTCCGCCGCTGCGCGGCCGAGGCGAGCCTTCAGGTCGGAGGATTGTTGCTCGATCGCGATGCGTACGCGATGGTTGGCGGCGACGGTTATCTCGCGCAGGATGGCGTCTATCGCCTGCTCAATCGAGGTCGCTTCGAGGCGCTTCACCGGATCGATGTAGATCCCGAGTTTCGGGTTCCTCCCGGCTTCGAAGTCGCGCGTCGTATTCGCAGGGATTTCGATCGCTACCGGGGTTCTACTGCGGTTGCTGACGATCGTCTTCGCTTTGGACATATCATCGGTTTCGATCACTTTCAGCGATCGATCGCGTCCGAGAGCTTCGATGACCGCGCTCGCCAGCCATCCTCGATCAAAGTTCAGGATCACGACTTTGTAAGGCTCCGATCCCGGTTGCGTCCCGTAGATGTTGCCCAGCGAAAAACCGGCAACGGCGCTAATCACAATCGGCGCCAGCAGGAGCATGAACAGCGCCGCGCGATCGCGAACCAACAAACGATACTCGTTCTGAAATATGAGCCAGGCGGCGCGGAGCATCGCGCTATGCCTCGAGCGGCAGACCCGAATCATCGCGCAGCGCGCGTCCGGTCAGGGCCATGAACGCGTCTGACAAGTTGGGACTATGGACGGTGAAACTGACGGGACGACAGCCGCTGAGCTTGATCGTTTCCAACAGTTGCTCGATTGCTGAGTAGTTCGAAAACTCAACGGTAAGCAAGTTGGTTTCGCGGTCGCGTCCCAATTCTCGAACGTCAGGTATGCGGTTGCACCATCCCGCGTGTGGCAGGACATTTAGCGATATCGCAATCCGCGGGCGATGTCCCCCCATCGTAATTATTTGCTGAACGGTCCCATCCGCCACGACTTTTCCGCGATCGATCAGCACAGCGCGATCGCACATTCTCTCAACTTCTTCCATGTAGTGCGTGCTGTAGAGGATGCCTACACCCTCATCGGCAAGTTTGCGGACCAGCCTGAAGATGCTTTCGCGCGATTGGGGATCGACGCCCACGGTGGGTTCGTCAAGCAACAGAACGCGAGGACGATGCGCTATCGCGCAGGCGAGATTGAGTCTGCGCTTCATTCCGCCGGAGAGCGTCCAGACCTGGTCGTTTGCGCGATCGCCAAGACCGACCGCTTCGAGCGCCCGCTCAGTTCCCATCATGGCGCCTCTTGACGAGAGCCCGCTGGCCCTTGCGAACAGATGCACGTTTTGACGCGAGTTGAGCGACGGATAGAGCGCGAGAGATTGCGGGACGTAGCCGAGAAGCGCACCGAGTCGAACGCCGGGCTCCGCGATATTCAGGCCGGCAATGCGAACGGTCCCTGCCTCGGGTGGAAGCAACGTGGCGAGAATCGACAGCGTCGTCGTTTTTCCTGCGCCATTGGGTCCAAGAAGGCCGACAATTTCGCCAGCGGCGACGGTTAAAGTCACATCGACCAGCACCGAGCGCGCTCCCAGCGACTTTTGGAGACCGACCGCTTCGATAAGTGGTTCCGACGCGGCCCTCACGTGATCGATTCGTGAATCCATCCAATCCTGAGTCGGACGCGGAAAAAAGGGGGTCGGCACGCGAACGCCATCCACGTACTATATCGTCGAAGAGACTTGCGTTACGAGATCGAATATCGTCAAGGGCGGCATCGCACAGTCAGCAACGGGCGGCTGTTGCTCATGGCCGCCTTCGCGTCACGAGCACAGGAGCAGTTCGAGTGATCATTTCCGGCGTCGCAGGCGCATTTCCGGACAATCTTTATTCTCAAGAAAACATCACCGCGGCATTCAAGCATTACTGGGGCGAGCGGCTGACGAGGCCCGAGGCTCTCGATCGATTCCACAGCCGAACCGGCGTTCGCCAGCGTCACCTCGCGTTTCCAATGGAGCGATATCCCGAGTTCAAGGGATGGGGCGAGACGAACAAAGCGTGGCTGGAAGTCGCCGGGGAAATCGGCGAGCGCGCGATCGATTCCGCACTCCAAGAGGCAGAACTCTCGCGCAACGATATCGACGCTTTGATCGCGATTTCGGTCACCGGCGTTGCAAGTCCTTCACTCGATGCGCGGATCATAAATCGGATGGGGTTGCGGCCCGACATAAAGCGAACCCCTATATTCGGCGTCGGATGCGTCGGAGGAGCGGTCGGTCTCACTCGCGCCGCTGACTACGTTCGCGCGTATCCGAAACATCGATGCGC
>DASPQU010000360.1:0-3949 GCA_035624805.1 Binataceae bacterium (SeqCode)
TCGAGATAAAAACGTCGGCGTTGTCGATGATCCTATGCGCGAAATCGACGCCCTCGGGCTTGCGCAGATCGACGGTGACCGAGCGCTTGTTGCGATTATCGAGTTCGTAGGGCGGCATGATACGCGCGTCGCTGCCGAGCGCACGGGTCGTCATCGCGCGAATCGGGTCTCCCCCCTTGGTGTCCTCAAGCTTGACGACGCTGGCTCCCCAGTCTCCCAGAACAGCGGCCGTGGAAGGCCCCGCGACCCACATCGCGAGTTCGACAACCCGGATTCCTTTGAGCGGCCCTTCCATACGAGAACTCCCGAAATTTGACAGATTCGCGGCGTCATGCGCGCATCGCGAACCGATCGATGCACGCACGCGCGGCGTGCCGTCATTGCTAGCAGCTTGGATGCGGAAGAAAAACCCCGCGATGGGGGACGAATCAGGCGGTGCGAACCTTCAGGCGTGGGCGGCGGTTGTTGCGACGTCGCACGCGATTGACTGTGAGACGCTGGACGCGGCTGGCCTCCTTCAATCGCAGCCGCAACGGAGAGATGTTCGCTTCGGCGCCACCGTAAATCATCGCACTGACGCGCTCGCGCAGCGCCTGGATGTCGATTCCGAGTGCATCGCATACATGCTCGAAAGCGAGAGGGCATCGGAATCCCGAGCGGAAGATCCAATCGCGAGCTTCCTGAAATGAAGAGCGCTTGCGGGCACTGGTTGAGCGACATCCGTCCTGAACCAGATTAATCGCGTCAGCCAGTACGGCGAGCATCAAGCGTTGCTCGCTGGACAGGGCTCGGCGGCCAATCAGCTCGAAAAACTGGCTTTTCAACATCACGTCAGGGAAGGGCCGCTGGTCGTTCTTACTATCGAGAGCACTGACATTCAGCATTGCACTTTGACCCCCATGCCGTTCGCCCCGGCTGGCGCTTCGGCCTCCCTCGGTCATTAGCAGGACAACTTACTTCGCGCGTCCGTTGCTAATGACGGTAATACCGAATGTAGAGGTATGCAAGTGAAATAGATTGAAGCCGGAAATCTCGTCGATTTAGCGCCGCTTTCGTCGCGCGAACTTCGAAATTCAGAGTTCGCGACGCTCATGCTTCGGGCGGATGCGTTCTGATATATTTGCGCATGCAGCCGGGGCGCCTTCTGGCAACTATCGCGCGGAGGTCATGCTATGAGCGATTTCTACATCAAGGACAGCGGCAAGCAGTTCAAGAAATTGCGCGACAACGCGCCCGACATGATGAAGTCCTTCCTTGAATTCGACAAAACCGTTTTCAAGGACGGCGCGATTCCGGCCAAGACGAAAGAATTGATGGCGATAACCGCTGCGCACGTGACGCAGTGTCCGTGGTGTATCGAGGCGCACGTCACGCGCGCCAAGGACAAGGGATGCACCGACGCCGAGATAGCGGAGGCGGTATGGGTTGCAGCGGCGATGCGCGCGGGGGCGGCGTTCAGCCACGGCGCAGTTGCGATGGCGTTTACTGAAGGCAGGCACGAACACTAAACCGGGAGCGGATCGCAGCGAAGATATGGAGCAGGCAGGACTGTCAAATCGCGCCACGCGCAAAATCGATATCGGCGGAGTTGCGTGCGGAGGCGACGCGCCGATTGTCGTCCAATCGATGTGCGCGACGCGCACCGTGGATATCGATCAGACCGTCGCGCAATCCCATCAGTTGGCAAACGCCGGCGCGGGCATCGTGCGTATCGCGGTCGATAACGAAAAAGATGCGGCGGCGCTCAAGGAGATCCGCAACCAGACCAGGGGCGTCGTGCTCTCGGTCGATTTGCAGGAGAACTACAAAATCGCCGGCAAGGTGGCGTCCTACGTCGACAAAATTCGCTACAACCCCGGCCATCTGCATCATATCGAGAAGAGCAAAACCATCCCGGACAAAGTGAAATGGATCGTCGATATCGCGCGCGACAACAATCTCGCGATTCGGATCGGCGTCAACTGCGGTTCGGTTGCCCCCGCGTTTCTCGACAAGTATCCCGGCGATCAGCTCAAGGCGATCGTCGAGTCTGCGGCCTATCACTGCGAGCTGATGGAAGATCTCGGCTTCGATCGCTTCGTCGTGTCGCTAAAGGATTCCGATCCGAACAAGGTGCTCGAAGCGAATCGCCGCTTCGCCGAGCGTCGTCCCGACGTTCCGCTCCATCTCGGAGTGACCGAAGCGGGACTCCCGCCCGAGGGAATCATCAAGACGCGAGTCGCGTTCGAGAAACTGCTCGCACGGGGAATCGGCGATACGATCCGGGTTTCGCTGACGCTTCCCAACGAGCGCAAGCACGAGGAAGTCGTCGTCGGGCATGAGATCGTCGAGGACGTGAAAGCAGGACGCTTCATTTCGGTGCCGGACTTCTCCGCCGGACTCAACATCATCTCGTGTCCGTCGTGCTCGCGGGTCGAGAACGAAAAATTCGTCGAACTCGCCCAGCAGGTGAAGGAGATGACCGCCTACGCCGCGAAGTATCGGATTACGATCGCGGTCATGGGATGCCGGGTGAACGGGCCGGGCGAGACCGACGACGCCGACCTGGGACTATGGTGCGGTCCGACTACGGTGAATTTCAAGATCAAGGATCGCAAGCTCGGCAACTTCAAGTACGACGAGGTGATCGGTCGCCTCAAGATCGAGCTGGACCGACTGATCGACCAACGCCGCCTGGCGAATTGAGCTTGGCGGCGCACTTCCGACGAAACGAAAATAGAGCGGGTTCGACTATCGTGCGTGGCTCTCGCGATGCGAGGGCGGGGCGGGAGGGCGCAGAAGTTCCGCCCGCGCGAGCGATACGCGATGTGGCGATTTGACAGCGACCAGCAGTTCCGAAATCGAAGCGTTGAGCTTCGGATGAATGAGCGCCGGCGCCAATTCCGACAGCGGCGCGAGCACGAATCGACGCTCGTGCATCCGCGGATGCGGCACCTCGAGCATCCTCGTGCGAATCACTTCCTTGTCGAACAGCAGCAGGTCGAGGTCGATAATTCGTGGCCGATGCTTGCCGCGCATCGGTTTGCGACCGCGCACGCGTTTGCGTCCCATCACCCGCTCGATCGTCAGCAGCTTGCGCATGAGTTGATCGGCGGGCATCTCGGTTTCGATTTCGATGACGCCGTTGAGGAACGGCCACTTGAGAAGGTTCTCGTCGCCAACCGGTTCGGTTTCGTAGACCGACGATTGGCGCACGACGCGAACCCCAGGAGTCGCGCCTATGCGCTGGATCGCCTCGCGATAATTGGCGGCCCTGTCTCCTAGATTGCTACCTATCCCGATGAAAGCCCTATGGGGCATCCAGTCCGTTACAGCCGAAGCGTTTTGAGCCGGTCCACTGCCTCTTTCAACCGTTCGCTCGAGACCGTCAACGAAAAGCGAACGAACCCCTCGCCACCCTTACCGAACCCGGAACCCGGCGTGATCACTACCCCGGCTTCCTTTAATACACGCTCCGCAAATGACGCCGAAGTGTACCCCGAAGGAACTTCGGCCCAGAGGTAGAATGTTGCGCGCGGTGGATCGCATGCCAACCCCAGCGATCGCAGCGCCGCGACCATCAGGTCGCGCCGTTCCTGATAGATTGCACAGTATTCGAGCAGTTTGCCGTCCTTGTCTTCGAGTGCGGTGATCCCGGCCTCCTGTACCGCCTGAAACGGCCCGGAGTCCATGTTGGTTTTCACCCGGCCGAGGGCGGACACAAGAGCTTCGTTGCCGACCGCAACTCCGATTCGCCATCCCGTCATCGAGGCTGTCTTGGACAGCGAATGGAACTCGATTGCACATTCGCGAGCTTCCGGAACCTCGAAAATGCTCGGCGCGCGATAGCCGTCGTAAGCGATCTCCGAATACGCAAAATCGTAAGCAAGAATGATGTTGTTCTTGAGACAAAATCGCACCGCATCGCCGAGGAAATTCTTCTCGGTTGTAGCAGCGGTCGGATTGTTCG
>DASPQU010000361.1:0-4617 GCA_035624805.1 Binataceae bacterium (SeqCode)
TGGCGCCCGACCTATGTCCGCGTTATGCCGGACTGGAAATGGGCGGTCTGAAGATCGGGCCTTCCCCCATCCGAATCCGCAGGCGACTCGAGTTGTGCGGGATGCGCGCGCTGAACAACGTCGTCGACGTCACCAACTACGTGATGCTCGAAATCGGGCAGCCGCTTCACGCCTTCGATATCGAGAAGCTCGCGGGTCGCAAAATTATCGTGCGTCGCGCCGGCGAGGATCGCGATTTCGAAACCCTCGACGGATTGCGTCGCGAGCTTCGTCCCGACGATCTCGTTATCGCCGACGGCGAGCGCGCGGTTGCGATCGCGGGTGTGATGGGTGGACTGAACAGCGAAATTTCTGACAGCAGCCACAGCCTTTTGCTGGAGAGCGCCTATTTCGAGCCGATCACAGTCGCGAGAACGGCGCGGCGACTCGGACTTCGCAGCGAGGCGGGTTATCGCTTCGAGCGTGGAATCGATCGCGCGGGGCAGGCGATCGCGCTGATGCGCGCGGCAGAGCTGCTCTCGCAAAACGCGGGCGCGCACGTGAAGGGCACGATCGCCGATGTCGAGCCGCGACCGGCGGCGAAATGCGAGATCTCGCTTGATTTGAAATCGATGGCGTCGCTGCTCGGCGTCGAAGTTCCCAAAGCCGAGGTGAAGCGCCGACTCGTCGCGCTCGGCGCGACCGTCAAGCCAGCAGCGAAAAATGCATTCACCGTAACGCCGCCGCCACATCGCCCCGATCTCAACCAGCCCGCCGATCTTGCCGAGGAAGTTGCCCGTCTGACGGGGCTGGATGATATCCCGGCGACGCTTCCGTCGCGCGATTTCGCGTACAGTGCGCCGAATCAGATGCGGGAATTCTTTCGCGTCACGCGCGAGGTGATGCTCGGCGCGGGACTGACGGAGGCCGACACGATCGCGTTTGTGCCACCCGAAGAAAATCGGCGATTGCCGGGGCTGGGCGGCAATCCGGTGCGGATTGAGAATCCGCTGTCCGAAGAGCTGGGCGAGATGCGACTGTCGCTGCTCCCGGGACTCGTCGCGGCGCTGCGCTTCAATCTGAATCGCCAGTCGGCCGCATTTCACGCTTTCGAAATCGCAAAAGCTTACGCTGCCCGCGAAGGAACCCCTGCAGAGCCGTATCGCCTGGGCATGATCAGCTACGGCGATTACGCGATCTCTGAAATCGGCAAGCCTGCGATCAAAGCCGGATTCTTCACGCTCAAGGGCGTCGTCGAGACCTATCTGGAATCGCTGCAGCTTGGAGGTCGGATCGAGTTTCGACCTCCGCGTGATATAGCTGCCGGATTTCTTCATCCGGGCCGCTCAGCGCAAGTCGCGATCGGCGATGAAATCATCGGCTACCTCGGTGAGCTTCATCCTCGTCAGGCGATGGAGCGCGAGTTCGTCGAACCGTGCGCGCTGGCCGAACTTGACTTGGAGAAACTCATTTCTTATGGTTTCACGCCGCGCACGCGAGTCGAGCCGCCGCCGCGATTTCCTGCAATTCGTCGCGATCTCGCGCTGGTGCTCGACCGTGAATTCCCGGTTGCGATGGTCGTGAACACAATTCTCGAAATCGCACCGCCGCTGCTCGAAGGGGCCGAGTTGTTCGACGTGTTCGAAGGCGGGAATCTCGCGCCGGGGAAAAAGAGCATTGCGCTGGCGATACGGTACAGGGCGAAGGACCGCACGCTGACCGATGAAGAGGTGAATCGCGTCCACGCCGGGCTCGTGGAACAAGCGCGTACGAGGCTTGGGGCGGAGTTGCGGCAGTAAATCACGGTCGGCCGTGCGCATAGGCGATGCACGGGGGAGAGTACGCCGCAGAGCATCACCAAGGCTGAGCTCGTCGATCTCGTCCATGAGCGCATCGGCTCCTCGAAGAAGGAGGCGATGGAGGTCGTTGAGGAGATCTTCGCGATTATCAGCGACTCGCTGTGCAAAGGCGAGAAAGTAAAGATTTCGGGCTTCGGCAGCTTTGTGGTAAACGATAAGAGGTTGCGCCGCGGCCGTAATCCTCAAACCGGCGAGCCGATAATGATACGGCCGCGACGCGTGCTTTCATTCAAACCGAGCCAGATTCTCAAGGGCCTGGTTGATAACGGCAAAGCGCGCTCATGAGTCGAAACAAGCGCCCAAGCACGGCAACGCAAAAGAAAACACCAAAACTGGTCCTGACGCCGCCCGACGTTGCGTCCGACGATCGGGGGCTTAAGATTGGCGAGGCCGCCAGGCTTATCGGTGTGGAGACCTACGTCCTGCGATTCTGGGAAACGCAGTTCCCCATCCTGAAGCCGCGCCACGCCCGATCGCGCCATCGTTTCTATCAGCCGCGCGATATCGAGGTGTTGCGAACGATAAAGCGTCTGCTCCATCAGGAAGGCTTCACAATCGCAGGCGCGAACAAGTACATCCGCGAGAACGGACTTGCCGAGGCATCGTCATCGGACGCGACCGAGAAAGCGCCGCCTGCGCGAGCGCCGCGCGAATCGTCATCGCCCAGGAACGAAAATATGCGAGATACGCTCGCGAAGGTTCGCTACGAACTCGAATCGCTGCACAAGATGCTCGGGGACTGAGCGAAACAGTCAGCTCAGATTGGCTGGTTTCGCGCCCGAAAACACCGCGAAGATCAGATTTCGATACGTGCACGATACTTCGATAAATCCCGCCTCGCGCATCCATGACATCTGACGTCCCACGGTAGCGGGCAGGTCCTGTTTCATCCGTTCGATCGCTGCGGCCAGATCGCGATCGCTGACCTTGAGTTCGCGCGCACGCTCCATCCATAGGCGCCGGGCGCGTTCGTCGATCGCCGGGGTTTCTCCTGCCACCTGGTCGGCATTTATGAAGGCGCCGCCGGGCGTGAGGTACTTGAAGATGTCGCCGAACAGATGACGCTTGCCGTCGTCGGGCAGATGATGAATCGCGAGCGCGGATACGACCGCGTCGTAGGAACTCGCCGGGCTGGCGGCGGCAAAATCGGCGGTGACGAATTTTACGCGCTTGCCAAACGCTTTGAGGCGGGCGCGCGCGATCGTAAGCATCTCCGGCGTCAAATCGAAGAGCGTGAGGCGGGCTTTCGGAAACGCCTGTGCGATCATGTTCGAGAGCAGGCCCGTTCCTGCGCCCAGATCGAGCAGTTCAAAGCGATCGTCGGCTGCGAACGGAAGAAGGTCGAGCGCGGTGCGATAGAAATCGTCGAAGCACGGAACCAGCTTGCGACGCGCACGGTCGTAGGTGTCGGCGCTTTCGGCGAACGCCTTGCGAATCGTCTGGGCCATGGCGCGAGACTAGCGGCTGAGCGCACGATGCGCGAGCGCAAAATCGAAGGGCGCGCGTTGGCGCGGATGCCCCTGATTTCGCTATCACTGCTGGAACAGTTTGCAGGAGAAAATGCGATGACGTTTCCGGTCACCGACAATATCGTCAAAACGCCGCGGCACACGACATTTTATCTCGCATGTGGCGCTGAAGATGCCCCGCTGATGATTTTCGTCCACGGATGGCCCGAGCTGTCGATAAGCTGGCGCCATCAACTGCCGTGCTTCGGTGCGCTCGGCTTTCGTGCGATTGCTCCGGATATGCGCGGCTACGGTCGATCGAGCGTCTACTCGCGTCATGAAGATTACGCGATCGAGCATTCGGTAAAGGACATGCTCGAACTGCTCGACAAGCTCGGTGCCCAGAAGGCGATTTGGGTCGGGCACGACTGGGGGAGCCCGGTGGTATGGAGCCTCGCGAGCCACCATCCGGATCGATGCCACGGTGTGGCGAATCTGTGCGTCCCGTATTTTGCAAAAGGCTTCACGCTCAAGAATTTCGTCCCGCTCGTCGATCGCAAGGTTTATCCCGAGAAGCAATATCCATACGGACAGTGGGAATACATGGGCTTTTACGAGGAGAACTTCGAGAAGGCGCGCTCGGGATTCGAAGCCGACATTGCGAAGGTTGTAAAGCTTCTGTTTCGCGCCGGAAGTCCGGAAGGAAGAGGTCAACCGACGCTAACCGCGTTTATCCGAACTCAGGGTGCGTGGTTTCCCGCGGGCATCCCCGACCTGCCGATCGATACGTCGGTCATCACCGAGGAAGACTTCCACAAGTACTCGGCTGCCCTCGAGCGCAACGGATTTTTCGGGCCGGACTCCTGGTACATGAATCACGAACGGAATGGCGAATTCGCAAAACAGGCAGTGAACGGCGGCAAGCTTACGATGCCGGTGCTGTTTCTCCACGGCGCGTACGATTACACCTGCGAGACCATGGACTCGCGGCTTGCGGAACCGATGCGCCAGGATTGCGAGCGATTGACGGAAGCCGTTGTCAAATCGGGGCATTGGATGGCGCAGGAAAAACCCGCGTCGGTCAATGCGGCGATTGCGCGATGGCTCGCGATCGAATTTCCGCAGCTTTGGAGAATCTGAATCGCGAGGATTACTTCGAGGTTCGGCTTTTTGAGAGTCGCTGTTGAATCAGGGCGAGATAGAAGCGGTATAGCTTCCGATCGGGTTCGAGGCGCACAAGTTCGCGATATTCGCGCTCGGCGCGGGTCAGGTCATTGTTCCGTTCGAGATTCTGGGCCAGCAGCTCGCGGCACACCAGGCAATCGGGAAAC
>DASPQU010000362.1:0-2770 GCA_035624805.1 Binataceae bacterium (SeqCode)
CTGCGAGTTTGTTGTCCCAGAACCAACCGACCATCTCGCGCGTGTCATCGATGCCGATCGCCTTGAGCGCCTCAAGCGGCGCCATCGCGCGCTTCTCGGCGTCAGACGCGCGCTTGTAGGCATTCATCCACCCGGTGCGAATCAGCAGGATCGATCCCGGCTTTAGCTCGGCTTTCTGAGCCGCGGCGGCGTCCTGCAAATCCTTCAGAGCGATCTTCGCGTCGGTGAGAGGATTCGGAGCGCGCCCCTTCGATTCCAGATGTCTACGAACGTCGATCAGGACACCCCGTCCGACGAATTTGTCGGCCCATTTGTGGATGCTCAGCCTGCCGCTCGGACCGTCTTTTATCTCCGACGCTTTCACGCCGTTGTAGAATGCCTGATGGCGGATATGGCCGACGTGGGCGAGGCCGTCCCACTGGCTTCCTTCCTGCGTGTTGTAATTGTCGAGCGAGTCGTCGAATCCGAGCAGGCCGTAGCTCTCGAAGCTCGTGATGTTGTGCTTGGCGGGAGAGCGATTGAACAGCGGAGGCTTCGCGTAGTTGATCGTCGTGTCGAGCCTGAAGACGCGCCCCTTCTGAACCAGCCGGGCCGCCTGCACGACGCCTTCGGGCGTCAGGAAGTTCAGGCATCCGATTTCGTCGTCGTCGCCGAAGACGCCCCAATTGGAATCCGGCGGGGCGCCTTTCTTGATTGGGAGTTCGGAAAAACGCGGAATTTTATTGAAATCGACTTTTGCCATCGCTTATTCACCTCTCCCGATACGCCATCGCGCGAGGAGGGAGTGAATGTCAAGCGCAAAAGACCGAACACATCCGCGCCCGCATAGTGTTATTTGAGAGGGGCTTGTGTTCGCCGGCGGAGTGGGATTTTCTGATGGGGCTTCGCGCCGGCGGTGCTCGCCGGCGATGCGCGAAAGGAAATATCGTGCTCAGTTCGTCAAAGAAATTCTGGCTGGGAATGGTCGCGCCGATCGTCGTGATCGCCGCGATGCTGAGCGCTGCGGCGACCCAAACCGGATGCGGCGGCGCAGGAGGCGGGCTTTTCCCGACTGTGAATCCTTCCGCATCGCCGACGCCTACCAACGTACCGTTCACCGGGGTGTTTCTGTACTCGACGAATATTGGCGACGGCAAAGTCGCCGAATTTCAGCGGAACACTTCAACCGGAGCGCTCGGCCTGTTCGGCACAGTTAGCGCCGGGGCTTTCAATTCGAATCCTGACGGTCCGAGGGGAATCGTTATCACCCCCAACAAGCAGTTCGTATATGTGGCCAACTCCGCCGACGGCAACGTTTACGAGTATCAAATTCAGAGCAACACCGGTGGCCTTCTATTAATCGGTTCGATTTCCGCGAACAGCGGTTCGTCGACCGCAAGTCTTCAGCAGGTCGTCACGGATACAACCGGCAGCTTCTTATACGTTTCCAACTTTGGCGGAGGCGCATACGGCCCCGCGATACTGATCTACACGATTAATTCCTCGTCAGGCGCACTTACTTTCTTCGGGCGGTTCACAGGTCCGGCGGGTCCGAAAGGTATGACGGTTTCGGGTTCGGAGTTGTTCGTTGCGGACTACACCAGCGGGACGCTCTGGCCGCTCGCGATCAATTCGAGTACTGGAGCCCTGTCGCTCATGGCGAGTCCGGTCTCAAGCCCCGACAATTTCCATAACGGAAACCCCATTCAGCTTCTCGTCAACGGAAGCAATCTTTACGTAACCGATTTCGAATTCGGAGTCGTTTCGTTGTTCGTAATCCTCAGCAACGGTGGGCTCTCGTTCGGCAGTTCTGCCGTCTCGGGGAGCACGACTCCCAGTCAACCGGTGGGTCTCGGCGCAGCGACGGCCAACTCGACAAATTACGTATTCAGCGCCAATGTGGACTCGATTTCTGAATTCGCCAGCGCGGGCGCCATACTTACCAGACTGTCGGCCCAGGTATCGACGGCGCAGGGACCTTTCGGTGTCGCGGTCGATCCGCAGCAAAAGTTCCTCTATTCAGCAAACACTCAGGACGGAACCATCGGACTTTTCCAAGTGGGGGTAAACTGCCCGAACGTTTTCGAGCCGCTTTGTCCGATCACGTCGTATTCGACAGAAAGCTCCAACTCGAATCCGCATTACATTGCGATGACGAACTGAACTATCGCACAGACCATGGTTTGCGATTGCAGTGGATAGCCGCGCGCCGGTGATCGAAATTCGCGCGCTCCGGATCGAGCGCGACGCGGTCATCCTCGATCGTATCGACTGGCGCGTCGCAGCCGGCCAGCATTGGGTGATTCTCGGCGCGAACGGCTCGGGCAAAACCTCGATGCTGAGCGCGCTAACGGGATATCTCGCGCCGACCGCCGGAGAGATCAGCGTGCTCGGTGAGACTTACGGGCGCAGCGACTGGCGCGACCTGCGCACGCGAATCGGAATCGTCAGCTCGGCGATCGTGCAGATGATGCCCGCGCACGAGCGCGTGCTCGACACGATTATTAGCGGACGCCGCGCGATGATCGGTCTGTGGGGCGAGACTGCCGAAGGCGATCGCGCGCGGGGGCTGGAAATCATTCGCCAGGTCGAGGCCGAGGGTCTCGCGGAAAGCCGATGGGGATGGCTGTCGCAGGGCGAGCGTCAACGAATTTTGATCGGGCGCGCGCTGATGGCGCGTCCGGAGCTGCTAATCCTCGACGAGCCCTGCGCCGGACTCGACCCCGTCGCGCGAGAGCGCTTCCTGGGCTTCCTCGATCGTCTCGCAGGCGCGGGCGCATCGCCGGCGCTC